>JAHWKJ010000068.1 GCA_019347905.1 Planctomycetota bacterium | reverse complement strand
GCTGCCGCGTGGGTTGAAACCCACGCTACGGGCTTGATTGCACGTCAGCTTCTGGCTCTCGACCCGCGACCCTCGACTCAATTCAGCTCCACCGCCTCTTCCCAGTGCTCGTAGAGCTGCTTGAGCCGGCTCCTGGTGTCCTCGAACAAGTCGAGCGTCTGCTTCACGCGCTCGCCATCGCGGTGCAATTCGGGTTCGGCCAGGGCGGCCTCCAGTTCGTTCAGTCGTGCCTCGTGTGCTGCAATGTCGGCTTCGAGATCTTCCACTTTGCGGTAAGGAAAACGGCGTTTCCGGCGGACGGGCTTCTCGCGGCGCGGCTCGCCGGACGCAGCGCCCGAAGTTGCCGCTCCGCCTGCCGAAGATTTGCCGTCGGAATCGGTTGAGGCGTCCGCGGCCACTTCGACCTGCTGATTGCGGCGGAACGCGGCGTACGACGAGTAGTTGCCTTCGTACAGCCACCAGCGGTCCGGTTCGAGCACGATCACGCTCGTCGCCACGCGGTCGATGAAGTAGCGGTCGTGGCTGACGAAGATCAACGTCCCTTCGAACCGCTCCAGCGCGTCTTCGAGCGCGTCGCGCGCCCACAGGTCGAGATGGTTGGTGGGCTCGTCGAGCACCAGCACGTTGGCTTCGAGTGCCGCCAGCCGCGCCAGTCCCACTTTGCTGCGTTCGCCGCCGCTCATCGAACCGACCTGCTGGTACCCCATGTCCCCGCGGATGCCGAAGCGGGCCAGCAGGTTCCGCAAGTCGCCCGGCGTCACCTCCGGCCGTCCGGGCGGGCGCGTGGCCTCGACGGCGTCCAGCCCGGGATCGACGCCGGCCAGATGCTGGTCGAGATAGCCGATCTCGACGCCCGTACCGAGCCGCACCGTGCCGGCGTCCGGCTCCAGCTCGCGAATCAGCGTGCGCAGCAGCGTCGTTTTCCCGCTGCCGTTGGGGCCGAGGATGCCGAGGCGATCGCCGCGGTGGATCCGCAACGTGAGGTCTTTGAACAAGGGGCGATCGAAGCTCTTCGCGACGCCGTCGGCGTCGATGACCCAGTCGCCGGGACGTCCCCGGGCGGAGAAGCGCATGGGCGGGGCCGTCAGCTCGGCGGGCTTGTCGACCGTCTCCAGGCGTTCGAGCTTCTTCTCGCGGTCGGCCGCCTGCGCGTGCTTCTGGCCGTACTTGTTGCGGCGGATGAACTCCTCGGTTTTGGCGATGAACTCCTGCTGCTTCTCCCAGGTCCGACGCTCCAGCTCGACGCGCTCGGCCCGCTGCCGCTGATAGGCCGTGAAGTTGCCGGGGTAATCGGTCGCCCGTCCGCCGGCGAGTTCCAGGATGCGCGTGGTGACGCGGTCGAAAAAGTAGCGGTCGTGGCTGACGAGGATCAGCGAGCCGGCCCAGCGCGCGAGGCAGCTTTCCAGCCATTCGGTCGCGGCGATGTCGAGGTGGTTGGTCGGCTCGTCCAGCAGAAGCAACTCGGGCGCCCGCAGCAGCAACCGCGCCAGGGCCGCGCGGCTTTGCTGGCCGCCGCTGAATTCCGTCAGTGGCCGCTCGTAGTCGTCGCGCGAGAAGCCAAGCCCGAGCAACACCTCGTCGACGCGGTGCTCGACGGTGTAGGCATCCAGCCGCCTGAGCTCGCTTTCCACGTCGTCGTAGCGCTGTTGCAGGCGTTCGAGCGCCGCGGAATCCCGCTCGGACGCCATCTGCTCGGCGAGATCCGCGGCCTGCCGCTGCAGGGCATAGAGATGGTCGAGCCCGGAGCGTGCCTCATCGAGCAGCGTTCGTCCCGCCGGGTAGACAGGCTGCTGTTCCAACAGCGCCAGCTCGACCGAGGGATGAATATTGACGCGGCCGGTGTCGGGGTCGTCGCGGCCGGACAGCACGTTCAAGAGCGTCGTCTTGCCGGCGCCGTTCGGCCCCACGAGGCCGATCCGCTCGCCGGGACGCACGTCGAACGTGACGTCGCGGAAGACGGGATCGGCCTCGAATTGTCGCGACAGCTCGCGGGCAGACAGCAGAATCATCCGGGAATCGTAGGAGAGCGACGGCCGGCGGTTCAATGGGCTTTCTCCGCCGGGCCCTCGCTGACGCTTCGGGTTGGCGTGGCGGACACTAACCCGAAGCGTCAGCGAGGGCCGCCGACTGCCGCTCTGGCAGAGCGTGGCTCTCACGGTTACTGTCGAACAGACACGGAGAGCCGCATGCCCCCCAGAGATCGCAGCGACGTCGAGCCCGCCGTAGCATCCGAATACACGGCCGTGCTGCTGATCGCGCACGGCAGCCGCCGCGAAGAGGCCAATCGGGATCTGGTGCGGCTGGCCGAAATCGTTCGCAGCCGCCGACCATTTCGGACGGTCGAGATCGCGTATCTCGAGGTGACGGCACCGACGATTCCGGACGGAGCACGCAGGGCGGCAGCTTCCGGCGCCAAGCGGGTGCTGATGCTGCCGTACTTCCTCTCCGCCGGGTCGCACGTCACCGAGGACCTGGAGCGGCACCGCGCGGAGGCGGCCCGGACGCATCCGCAGTCGGAATTCATCCTCTGTCAGCCGCTGGGGCTGCACCCACTGTTGATCGACGTCGTGTTCGCCCGGCTGGATGAAGGGGTGTGAATCGAGCGAAGCATCTCCCGAGGAATCCCGATGTCCGCCGACGAAGTACTGACGAAGGCGCTGTCGCTCCCAGTCGACGAGCGTGCCGAGGTCGCGCGCGAACTTCTCCTCAGCCTCGAGGACGAGCGCGACGACGGTGACGTCGAAGAGGCTTGGGCGAGCGAGTTCCGTCGTCGGCTGCACGCCATCCGCACCGGTCAGGTCCACCTCCGCGCGTGGGACGACGTCCGCGACGAGATCGCCCGCGACCTCGCGAACGTGAATCTACCGGTTGAAGCGGGATCGCTGATGCCATCGATGTCGGGGATCCGATCACCTTCATCGGAATAATCCGTTTGCCTCAGATCTGAGGGAGACGCCGTTGCGCTGGATGGAGCTGGCTGAGGCCGTGAGGTGGGCGATCGCCGCGGTGTTCGCGGCGCTGCTTGTCGCTTCGGCGGTCGCGTTCGTGCTGCGGCGGCTCCGGCCGCACAAGGACTGGACCGAGCTCCGCCGGCGGATCGCGAGCTGGTGGGTCATGTCGGCCGTGTTCACCGCGGCCATCGTGCTGAGCCGCGGCACGTCCATCGTGTTCTTTGCAGCGGTCAGCTATCTCGCCCTTAAGGAGTATTTCTCGCTGATCCCCGTGCGGCGGGCGGACCGGCGGGTATTGTTCTGGGCGTATCTCACCATTCCGGTGCAGTTCTACTGGGTGCATCTGGAGTGGTACGGGATGTTCATCGTCTTTGTGCCGGTGTACGCCTTCCTGTTGATTCCGCTGCGGATGATTACGCTGGGCCGGACGGAGGGCTTTCTGCGGGCGGCGGGGACGATTCACTGGGGACTGATGCTGATGGTCTTCAGCCTCAGTCATGCGGCCTTCCTGCTCGTCCTGCAGATGCCGGCGACGTCGACTGCGGCCGCCGCAGGCTCGAACGTTTCAACGAGCGACGCGGCTGCGACGCTGCCCGGTCCGGGGCTGGTCGTGTTCCTGGTCGTGCTGACCGAGCTGAACGACGTCGCCCAGTTCCTATGGGGGAAATCGCTGGGTGGGCGGAAGATCGTGCCCTCCGTCAGTCCCGGCAAAACGTGGGCGGGATTTCTTGGCGGCGTGGCGACGACCGTGGGCCTCGCCGCGCTGTGCGGCCCGTGGCTGACGCCGATGGACCGCGTGCAGTCGACGATCGCCGGCGCGATCATCGGCCTGGCCGGATTTGTGGGCGATGTGAACATCTCGGCCCTCAAGCGGGACCTGGGCATCAAGGACAGCGGCAGCTTGTTGCCCGGGCACGGCGGCATCCTCGATCGCGTCGACAGTCTGACCTACACCGCCCCGCTGTTCTTCCACTACGTGTACTGGCTGTTCGTGTTTCACACGCACGGGGCCGCGCCGGTCCCGCCGCCATGAACCGCTGGCTGCAACTCACTTTCTTTGCGCTGGTGGTGCGGCCCGTCGTGTGGTTCGTGCTGGGGCTGAACGTGCGGCATCGCGAGCGGCTGCCGAAAGGCGGCCCAGCCGTGCTGGTGGCCAATCACAACAGCCACCTCGACACGCTGGTGCTGATGACGCTGTTCCCGCTGCGGATGCTGGGGCGGCTGCGGCCGGTGGCGGCGGAAGACTACTTCCTGCGGACGCGGTTCCTGCGGTGGTTTTCGCAGCGGATTGTGGGCATCATTGCCATCGGCCGCGAGGGACGGGCCGGCGGGCATCCGCTCGCGCCGATCAACGAGGCACTCCAGCGCGGCGAGATCGTCATCCTGTTTCCCGAAGGCACCCGCGGCGAGCCGGAGCAGATCGGCGAGTTCAAGAGCGGCATCGCCCTGGTCGCCCGAGCGAACGCAGACGTGCCGGTCTACCCGATCTATCTGCACGGCGCTGGCAAAGCGCTGCCGCGCGGTGAGGCGCTGCTCGTGCCGTTCTTCTGCGATGTCTTCGTGGGTGAGCCGCTCTGCTGGACCGGCGACAAAGACCGCTTCATGGCGGAGTTGACGGGGCGGATGAGCGCTTTGGCGGCCGAGGGGGAGTTTCCGGCGTGGGAGTGACCGCTTGCGCGGAAGTCCGAATGACGAAAGAATGACGAAGCCCGAATGTCGATGCCTCGAAAGGGTGGCTGGGGCTGGAGGCTTTGCGAAGCCCCGGAAGGTGACACGATGAAATCGACGCCGCTGTTCTCGATTGCGTGCTTTGTCGTCGCCGCACTGCTGGGGGCGGTGGGGCAGTACCTCTACAAGGCGGGGGCGGAGAAGGCGACCGGAGGGATCGCTTCGTATTTTTTCAATGCACGTCTGGCCGGCGGCGTGGTGTGCTACATCGGCGTGATGGTGCTGTTCGTCGCAGCGTTCAAGCGCGGCGGTGCGTTGAGCGTGCTGTATCCGATCTACGCCTCGACCTTCATCTGGGCGGCGCTTATCGGCCGGTTCGCCTTCGACGAGCGAATCCGGCCCGTCAATGTCGCGGGTATGCTGGTACTGGTGCTGGGCATGTGGCTGATGGGCCTGCGAAGCAAGCCGACGGCCGCGGGAGCGGATCGAGCGGACGGAAGACCTGCCGTTTCGCCGGCACTTCCCGGCGAAGGCAGGGAGCGGCAGCCATGAGCGTCGAACGCCGGCCGATCGCCGCCCGCGAAGGGCGGCTCTCGCAAATGATCGCCCGTAAACTGGCCGCGCGCGGCGTTCCGCCGAACGCCATCTCGATGGCCGGCCTGGACGCCGGTTTGCTGGCGGGGGCTGCGTTGTTTGTCACACAATACGACGGCTGGCGGACTGCCGGATTCCTCGCCGCAGCACTCTTCGTGCAGTTGCGGCTGCTGGCGAACATGTTCGACGGCATGGTGGCGATCGAGCGTCACGAAACCAGCCCCGTGGGCGAACTCTACAACGAAGTGCCCGACCGCGTCTCCGACACCGCGATCTTCATCGGCGCCGGATACGCGCTTGGCGGCGACGAGACGCTCGGCTTTATCGCGGCCTGCGTGGCATTGTTCGTGGCCTATGTGCGGGCGCAGGGCAAAGTCGCCGGCGCTCCGCAGGACTACAGCGGCCCGATGGCAAAGCAGCAGCGGATGTTCGTCATCACCGTCGCTGCCCTCTACGCCGCCCTGGCCCCCACGGCGTGGCAGCCCCACACCACCGCCACCGGCGAGCGCAGCACCATGGCCCTAGCCCTCGCGATCATCACCGCCGGCGGCGTGCTGACTGCCGTCCGCCGCCTGCGCCGCATTGCCCGGACGCTTCGTGGCATACAGGGCTAACTGATCACTCCTCGGTGAGGAACGGACCTTCGAGCCGCAGGCAAAGCTGAACGAGCAGCCGCTGCCACTCGAGTGTGCGATTCTCCTTGCGCGTGGCGGCGATCATCCAGACACCGAAAGCGCCGTGCGGGCCTCAAGCTCGGTGCCACGAAAGCGGCGATACTCGACACCGCCGTCGTCCCAGACATGGAACACCTCGACGGCGTCGTCATTCCGCAGTTCAAAGACGATTCCGCCATTCGGATCGATTACGACCGAATCCGGGGCTGGAAAGCCACCTGCCTTAAGTGCCCGGGCCAATTGCGTCGCACGCCGCACGGTCCCCAGGTCCGGAGCCGTGACGCCCTCATCCTCAAGCTCGCGCGCGTGGCGTCCCCATTCGATCAGAGTGTAGTCCACGACCTGCTGCCACTTTGCCGAGGCGGCCGACTGCCCCTTTTTCAGGAGTGACAGGGGCCTCGACATCTGTGGCGGCCGGCAGCAACTCACAGGTTCGACTGCTGACAAACGAGCCCCATTCGACCGTCGGCATTCTCAATCCCCAGTACGGTGCCTCGCAGCACAGTCAATTCTACCGCCGCAAGTACCGCTGGACCAAATCATACATCCAGATCGCGCACTTCCAGCGCATGCTTCTCGATGAACTCGCGGCGGGGTTCGACGCGGTCGCCCATCAGGACGCGGAAGATGCGCTCGGCGGCGGTGGCGTCTTCCATGGCAACCTTCAGCAGCGTGCGCTTGGTCTTGTCCATACTCGTTTCCCACAGCTCCTCTGGGTCCATCTCGCCCAAGCCCTTGAACCGCGTCAGCCGCAGGCCCTTCTCGCCCAGCTTCCGCAAGGACGGCAACAGCTCGCGGAGCGTGGTTAGCGGCGTCTCGCCGTCTTCGTGGCGGATGGTGAAGGGATGCGCCGGCTCACCGCTGGCCAGGTCGCGCGGTACGAGGTCTTCGAGCGTCACGCCGTAGGCTTTGAGATCGACCAGCGCCAGATTGATGCTGCGGATCTCGTGCAGGTCGACGACCTGCAGCGCACCATCGGTGGGGCGGCCGTTGCCGTCCGATACGTGACGATCGGCCACGGCCCCTGGCCCTCCGTCAGGAGACGCCGAGGTGTCGTGGGCTTCCTGTTCGTCGGCGATCTTGAGCTCGCCGCCGCGGCGGTCCTGCTCCTGAGACAGGAACTGGTCGAGCGCGGTCTTATCGACAAACCAGTGCTGCTCGCGGCCGAGAAACACGCGGTAGCGCGGCAGCAGTCCTTCGGCCGAAGCGTGGTGCGTGGAAACATAGCGCAGATCGACGCCGCGGCGCTCCAGCATGGCAAGCGGTTCTTCAAGCCGCGCCATGATCTCGACCAGGCGGCTCAGGTGTTCGCCTTCAAACACGGTGCCGTCGGGAAAGGCGAGCGAGCTGCCGTCGAGGCCCAGCTCGACCAGCTCCTGCATCATCTGCTCGTGCGTCTGCACGTAGCGGGTCTTCTTCTTCTGCACGACGCGGTACAAGGGCGGCTGCGCAATGTACACGCAGCCTTCCTTCACCAGCTCGCGCATGTGACGGAACAAGAACGTGAGCAAGAGCGTGCGGATGTGGCTACCGTCGACGTCGGCGTCGGTCATCACGATCAGCTTACCGTAACGTCGCTTGGCGACGTCCTGTGTGTCTCCAGGGGCGATGCCGATGGCTTTGAAGATGTTCGAGATCTCCGCGTTGTCGAGCACTTTGACGAGCTGGGCCTTTTCGACGTTGAGAATTTTGCCGCGCAGGGGCAGGATGGCCTGCGTGCCGGCGTCGCGGCCGGTGTCGGCGCTGCCGCCGGCGGAGTCGCCTTCCACCAGGTACAGCTCGGTTTCGTCGCGGTCGCGGCTGCGGCAGTCGCGGAGCTTTTCGGGCAGTCCCCCGGTGGTGAGGGCGCCTTTGCGGCGGACCATCTCGCGGGCCTTGCGGGCGGCCTCGCGGGCTTCGGCGGCGCGAAGGCCCTTCTGCGCGATGATCTTCGCGATCGATGGGTTTTCTTCGAAGAACTGCGAGAGCTTCTCGCCCACGATCGAATTCACCACCCCCTCGACGTCGGCATTGGTGAGCTTAACCTTCGTCTGCGATTCGAACTGCGGCTCGGGCACGCGCACCGAGATGATCGCGGTGAGACCTTCGCGGAAGTCGTCGCCCGACGGTGTGAAATCCTTGAAGATGTTTTCCCGGCGGCCGTAGTTGTTGATCGTGCGCGTCAGGGCCATCTTGAAGCCGCTGAGGTGCGTGCCGCCGTCGGGATTGAGGATGCAGTTCGCATACGCGCGGACGTTCTCGCTGTAGCCGTCGCCGTACTGCATGGCCACGTCGACGAGGACGCCGTCCTGCTCACCGGTGATGCGAATCACGTCGGGAAACAGCACGTTTTCGGTGCTGTTGAGGAAGCGGACGAACTCGACGAGGCCCTCCTGGTAGCAGAATTCGTCGGACTGGCCGCTGCGTTCGTCGGCGATGCGGATGCGGACGCCGGCGTTGAGGAACGCCATGTCCTGCAGCCGCTTGTGCAGCGTCTCGTAGGAGAAGCTGGTCTCGGGGAAGATCTGCGGGTCGGGCTTGAAGGTGACCTTGGTGCCGGTCTGGTCGGTCTTGCCCAGCTTGGTGAGGCCTTCGACCATTTCGCCGCGGGCGAACTCCATGGTCCAGACGTGGCCTTCGCGGCGGACCTCGACTTCGAGCCATTCGCTGCAGGCATTGACGGCGGTGATGCCGACGCCGTGCAGGCCGCCGGTGCCCGTCTTGTAGCCGCCCTGCCGGTCGAACTTGCCGCCGGCGTGGATCTCGGTGAACACGACTTCGAGGGCCGAGCGGCCAGCCATCGTCGGCATGGGACCGACGGGGATGCCGCGGCCGTCGTCGATGGCGGTGATGCTGCCGTCGGCGTTGACGCGGACGGAGATGGTGGTGGCGTAGCCGGCGGTGGCCTCGTCGATGGAGTTGTCGATAAGCTCGCTGACGAGATGGTGCAGACCGGAGGCGTCGGTTCCGCCGATGTACATGGCGGGCCGCTTGCGGATGCCCTGGATGCCAGGCAGCGCGCTGATGTGCTCTTCGGTATAGTCGCCGCGGGATGCCGGAGGCATGAGCGTTTCGGTCTCGGCCGCGGGCTGCGTTTCAGGACTTTCGGGAGTGGGGTTCAATCCGTTGGTCTCCGGAGATAGGTGTATTTCGCGCCGGCGTTCATCCCGTGAGCCGCGCGGGTGTGAGCATTCGAGCCGAAGGAGTTCTTCAACTCTGCAGACGGAACTTGATGTCCCGCAGTTCCAGGTCAGGCCGCTCGCGTCTCATGGCCGAGAGCAACGACGTGCGATGGAAGCCGGCGAGTTCGGACAATAGCGGGGCACTGTCCACGGCCACTTGCAGCACGCCGCGCCGGATTCCTGCGACGCGCGAGCCGGCGGCCAGTTTCTCGCCGGCGATGCGCCGCCACAGCTCGTTGAGTTGCGCCTCGCTGCCCCGCCGGGCCAGCCCGCGCAACCCGACGACTCGGGACAGGATGGTGGAGACGTGCTGGGGCTCGGGCATAAGTTCTTGTTCCCCCCCCTTACTAAGGGGGGGTTAGGGGGGGTCACGGGTGTCGCAGATCGACGCGGCCACCATTCAGCATTCCACCGTCCGACTCAACGACGCGCCGCTCTGTTTCCCGGAGCAGGCCATCCCAAACGACGTCGAGGTTCTCGTAAACCTCAGAGTTCAAAATCCTGACGATGCGGATCGCAAAACCCGCGATGAACGCGTCTCGTCGATCGTCACGGCTCATGGCACCTTCGAGATAATGACTCTCTCCATCCAGCTCGACCGCCAGCTTCAACCGCGGGCAGTAAAAGTCGAGTACGTAAGGACCGATGCTGTGCTGGCGTCGGAAACGATGACTGTTGAGTTGGCGATTCTTCAGCTTCGACCACAGCAGAACTTCGGCGGGCGGCATTGCGTCGCGAAGCTCGCGTCGCTTTGCTTTCTGATCCCTGCGGTTGTAGTAGGTGGTCATTCTGGCTGGCCTGCATCGTCGCTCGACGTGCGGACCCCCCCTAACCCCCCCCTTAGGAAGGGGGGGAACAATCGCGTCAGGGCTCACGCGAGAGCGGCATGATCACGTAGGTGTAATGGTCGTCGGTGCGGAACACCGCCGCGCTTTCCGAGTCGATCAGGCTCAGCTTCACGCTGCGTTCCGCCTCCAGCACGCGGAGGAACTCCGCGATGTACCGCGGGTCGAACTTGATGGTGACCGCATTGCCTTCATACGCGACCGGCAACTCGATGTGCGAGGTGCCCACGTCGGCCGCAGCGCTGTCCAGAGTGAGTGTGCCGTCGCCGAAGGCGAAGTCCACCCCGCGGCTGTCGGTGTCGGTGACGATCTGCGCCTGCCGCACCGCCGCGTGGAATGGCCCGACGACAAGGTCGGCCGTGGCGCTGCCTTCCCTGGGGATCACATCGGCGTAGCGCGGAAAGCGGCCTTCGACAAGCCGGCTGTAAACGGTCGTGTGGCCCGACTTCAACAGCACGTCGTTGGCGTGAACGGCAATCAAGACATCTTCGTCGTCGGCCACGCTCTTTTCGATCAGCGACATCGCCGTCCGCGGCACAACCGGCTGCGGGTTCTCGGGCTTGTCGATGCCATGCGCCGTGCACGGCGTGCGGGCGACGGCCAGCCGGCGGCTGTCGGTGGCGACCAGGTTCGCGGACTCCGGGCCCAGTTCCAGCAGTACGCCGCCCAATGCGTAGCGGGTGCTTTCGACGTCGGTGGCGAAGAGCGTCCGGCCCACGGCTTTCTTGAGGGCCTCACCGGGGATGACGTGGTATTGCTCGTCGGTGAAGGACGGCACGGGCGGAAACTCCGCCGGGTCGGCCGCCGAGAGTTGGAACCGGCTGTGACCGCTCTTGATTCGCACGGCTTCTTCGGTCACTTCCAGCTCGAGGGTATCGTCGGTCAGCTCGCGCAGGATCGAGATCACGCGGCCGGTCTGCAACAGGGCTTCGCCGGCCGAATCGGTTTCGACGCCGGGGATCTCGTAGCGGATGCCGACCTCCTGGTCGGTGCCGATGAGGATGGCTTTGCCGTCGGCGACGTGCAGCTTGACGTTCCGGAGGATGTCCTTGGGCGTGCGTGTGGGCACAACGCCGCTGACGATCTGGAACGCGGCGGCGAGGGATGGGCGATGACAGTGCAGCTTCATGAGGGGATCCGCCTCGTCAGGACTCCGTTTTCCACCGCGCGAAAGGCGGTGGCGGCGGAGCGGGTTCAGGAGAATTGTTTAAGACATTCGTAGTCGTATCAAGGGTGCCGGACCACCGTGGAAACCTGGAGCGGCTAATGAACGGAACCCAATGATACCAAAATATTTACCGCCGCTCAAGGAAACGGCGGGCGGGGTCAATCGCGCGTCGAAATGCCGGGACGGATGGTGGGTGTGCCGTCGATACAAATCGGACTTTTCCACACCTGCTGCGGCAGAGGCCCGGCGGCGGCTCGAGGCTCCGCCAAACTGCCGCCGACTGTCCACCGCTGGTCGACATCTGGGGGGCTCTAGCAGTCGTTCCGAAACGGCCCGCCGGCGCGGAAATACCGGGTAGAGCGGCCCGCCGGGCGGGCCTTGCCGAATCGCGATCAGGTCCACGGACGGCCCATTGTCGCACGCAGCGCGCCTCCTTACAGTAAAAGTGAACCGCCGCCCCGCGTGTGACCGGGCCGCCGCTGAAGCGGAGTAGCCTCTGATGACGTCTATGTGCCGCTGGCTCACAATCTGCCTGCTGCTGTTGGCCCCGCTGCTGGCGGGCTGTGGCGGTTCGACGGCCGAAATCCCGGACCGCATGATCGTTACGAAGCGCTACATCGGGGCCGGCATCCGCCAGGACGACCAGGGACTGGCGTACGTCGACTATGAGCAGTCGGAAGCGACTGACGGCCGGCTGGAAAAGCTGCAGGAAGTGGACGAACTGGTCGAAGTCCGCCTGAGCGATACCGATGCCACCGACGCGGGAATCGGCTACCTGTCGAAGCTGCGGATGATCCATACCATCTACATCGATGGGGCCAAGGGCGTGACCAATCGCGCCTTGGAACTCCTCCCGGCGGCGCAGCTCAAGAGTTTGACAATCATCGGCACTCGGATCAACGACGAGGGTCTGGCGGCGCTCAAACGCTATCCGGGCATCGAGTCGCTCGCCGTGGACGGCCTCACCGACGAGGGCCTCAAGCACCTGAAGCACCTTCCGCGGCTCGAACGCCTCGACCTGGTCAACTCGCGAATCACCGACCGCGGCATCCCGCATCTCGAGGCAATCCCCCGCCTCCGCGATCTGGTCCTCGTCGAGTGCGAGATCTCTGAGCCGGTCCTGCACCGGCTGCGCGAGGCGTTGCCCGGCACGCGCGTGCAAGTGCAGCCGTAGCCGCGAAAGCCCACGGGTTCTGGCCCGTGGGCTTTGGGACCATTGGCGCGCGAATCAATTCAGGCGAGCCCAATCGACTGCTAAGGTCGGGAAGCTGGGAAGCCTGATGCGTCCTGCCGGTTGCGCGGATTTGCCGATTCGTCCTGGCGTGCCGTTTTTGATGGTTTCGCGCATTGCGCCCGGCCGATCAACCGCAAGGATTGTGTCAAACGGGGAAGGGAGATCCGCCGGTATGAAGACGAACGGACTCTTGAGACTGCTGGCCCTGACGGCGGTCGCCACCGTGATTGCCACCGCGCAGCCGGCCGGGGCGGCGGAGCCGGATGGCGTCTTCCGTTTGACGGATGTGTCTGACGGGGCGTTCCGCTTGACGGACGGAGAGGTTGAGGATCTGCCGCCCTCCCCCCAACCCGATGATTCGCCCCCGGAAGTGAATAATACGGCGGCCTCTCCGAACGCAGCGGGCATCGACTTGCCCGCCGCCGGGCAGATCCCCCCCGACGCCGTCTTCTGCGAGCAGTGCCAGACGTGGCATGCACTCGACGGGAGTTACATCGATGGCGGCTACGTCGGCGAGGACGGAAGCATCTATGTCGACGGCTACGACCCCTCCTGGCCCCCCCTTAGTAAGGGGGGGAACGGGGGGGTCAACGACGGCACCGGCCGTTTTGAGCTGTTCGGGCCGGCAATCCGGCCCAACCGTCGCGGCTACTTCGGCGGGGCAGCCGTCGTCGTGCTCGAGGCCGACTTCGACTCCAACACCGCGTTTCTGATCGACGATCAGTCCGGGCCGGTCGCCATGACGACCAGCGTCGATTTCAATTTCGATGAGGAGGCCAACCCCCGGGCCTGGCTGGGGTGGCAGGACGGCAGCGGCCTCGCGTACCGCGTGACGTACTTCAAGTTTAATGACCGCCGCAAAGTGAGCGCTGTCGCTCCCGCCAACTTCGTGTTCTTCCGAGGGCCAGAGACGCCCACGACGATCGGCTTCCTGCAGGCAGGCGGCATCGTGGGCGACGTAATTAACGCCCGTAACGCGGTGGAGGTCTACTATATCGATGCCGAAATCAGCCAGGAGCTGAACTTCGACCGCTGGCAGACAACCTTCGGCGGCGGCTTCCGGCACGTCGGCCTGTCGCAGCGGTTTGCAGCCCGGGCGACCTCGGGTCCGGCGATCATCACTTCGACGGTCAGCCAGCGCTTCGACGGGGAAGGTCCGACAGCGTTTGCCGATGTCCGCATCCCCTTCCTGGGCTACAAGGACCGACGCTACATCGGGGCGGCGAACCTGTCGGTGTTCGCCCATGGACGCGGTTCGATCGTGTATGGCGATGCGAAGCTGAGCGCCCGCGACGTCAATCCCCTGCTGCCGGGCGCCCAGGTGGCCACGGCCAGCCTCGAAGACAAAGACAGCGTGGCAATTGGCGAGTTGCGTGTGGGCGGCCAGTTCGACATGCGGCCGATCGACGGCACATTGATCTACGTGCAGCTCGGCTACGAGGGCCAGTGGCTGAACGGCGCCAACGACTTCGCCTCGCTCAACGACAACAACGACCTCGTGCTGCAGGGCTGGTTCTTTTCGCTGGGTATGGACTGGTAAACGTGAAGGGTCAGACCCCTTTGCGGACGAGCGACATTGGCGTGGAGAACGGGTGAGCCGCAAAGGGGTCTGACCCCATCCGGCTTCAACGCGCGCAACCGCTGCCGTTGTGGGTGAAGGCCCACAATTCCCAGCGGAGTGTTCGGCGTGCTGTCCCCATCCTTTCGCGGCGTCCTGCGGGACGCCTTCGCGACGCGTCTCTGGAAGCGGTCGCTCGTCACGGCCATCGCCGTATTCACCGGTCTCTGCGGGATCGCGGGCGGGCAGATTTATCGTCTGCGGGTTGAGCGGGTGAGCTGCACGCCCGGCGGGTGCCGCACGTCCGCCGCGGAATGTTCCGCGGTCGCCATCGGCCGGCACAATCCGGGCAAGGAGATCCTGCTGATGGCGGGCCACTGCGTCTCCGGCCGGCCGCAGCGGATTGCAGTGGAAAGTGGCCCGCCGCTGGTGTCCAGCGGTCCTGCTGGCGACCTCCGCCCGCGACGACCTCGCCGTGCTCGGCCTCAACTGCTCCGAGCCGCTCGAGTGCGTGCCGCTCGCGGCTGAACCGGCAGCCGTCGGCGACGTCGTGACGCTGCTGGGCGTTCCGGGCGGCGGCGAATTGCGCCGCGAAGCCTCGCGCGTCGTCGAGCATCGCTATCGCGAGATCGAACTGGTCGTCGGCACCCGGACGTACTCCGGCCAGTCGGGCGGCGCGATCCTCAATGCGCGGGGCGAGCTGGTCGGCGTGATCTCGGGCACGGCGCCCGCACGGGCACCGAACCACACGCTGGCAAGCGGCGTCGTGGCCATGCGGCGGCTTCTGGCAAGCACGTTTCGCGCCGGCGTGCCTGCCTGCATCGCCGAGATTCCGGCAGAACCCACGCCGACACCGGATGAGCCGGGTGAAACGCCCGCAGAACGCGAGGAAGCACTGCTACACGAGATTGCCGCGCTGCGGGAAGAGCTGATTGGCCTGCGGACGCGGCTGGCAGCCGTCGAAGGCACAGTGATTCCCGTGGAAATTCTCTCACCGTCCGGGCAGGTGATCGAGTCGCAGTCGGTGCCGCTCGGCCGCCCGATCCAGTTGCGGCTCGTTCCACGCACCACGACACCCGAAGCGCGATCGCCGCCCCGTAGTGCAAGCAGCCTGCTTGCCTCCTTGACAGCCGCCCGGCGATCCGGCGTCTGATGCGAGAAAACCCAATGGGTTGCAGAGACTTGCGTCAAATGGCGGATCCGTGCGCGGCGCGTTGACGCAAGTTCTTCTACGGGCTAGAATTACAATCATCTCTCGCCGCTGGGGGCGACGATCATTCTGATGCGGCGTGTTGAGAGAATGCCGAACCCGGTTCCAATCGCTCTCGTTGTCTGCGACAACGTGTATGCAGACTCGACCGGCAAGCGAGCCTTGGTGGGTCTGTTCAACCAACTCGTTGCGCACAACGAGGAGGGACCGATACTTCAGCCACGTCTATGCGTGTATATCTCGATGACCGATGTGTATCCGGGCACATCATTTCAAGTTGACATCGTTCATGCAGAGACCGATGAACCAGTGATGGCGGCGGAAAGTCCGCCCGCGCCGTCGGAGATCGAGCCAACGATGATCTTCGATTTCCAGTTCGAGCTGAACAACATCCAATTTCCAGAACCGGGAACTTATTACGTGCGGTTCCTGTCAAACAATGAGACACTTCTGCAGCGACCAATCCGGGTCGTGCGAACAACCAAAGGGAAGACAGATGCCGAGTTCGACGCTGAAGAAAAATAAATTCGGTGTTGTCGGCGACCTCCACATCGAGACAGATGGCACGCACACGGAGCAGGGAAGCATCGTCCAGATTGTGGGAGGCCCCGAGGACGCTACCCGGCAGCAGTGGATGAGACTGGCCGAGCGCTCGGGAGCGTTTTCCTTCTGGGACGATCCAGGCGAAGATATCTATACGGACGATGACGGGGAGCCGATTTAAGTGCGGCGACGTGTGCCTCGCGCATTTTCCGTTTACTGACGGAACGTCAGCCAAGCTTCGACCCATCTTGATTGTATCGGCCGCGGAGTACAATCGAGGCGAGGACGTTGTTGCCGTTCCGATCAGCAGCAGCCCGGACCCGGACGACCCAAACTCTGTCTTCGTCGGCGATCCAGAATACTCGAAAGCCGGACTGCGTTGTCCTTCCGCGATCAAGTGGCAGAAGCCCACTACCCAGGGCCGGCGCACCAAAATGTGGACACAAAGGCTGGGTGTGCTGTAGTT
>JAHWKJ010000563.1 GCA_019347905.1 Planctomycetota bacterium | reverse complement strand
ATGCAGCAACCGCGGATACCACTCCAGCGGCACCGCCACGTTGTGTCTGCCTGATATGACGACGGTCAGTTCTGTGGCCGAGATGGATACCGCCAATATGTGTTGTTCCGGCATTGCGGCCTTCAACGACTGTATTCAACGGGCCCTTCTACATAGAGGCCATCGCCGCGGAGTCTTTCTGCTGCCGCTTCCGCTTCGTCCAGACCCTCAAATTCAAACGTCAGACAGACTGTACCAGTTTCCTCTCCGGTCGATTCGCGGAACGCCAGTCTCCCATTCTGCCGCTCGATCTGCGCTGTCACCGCCGATTCCTTCTGTACATCAGCGGGCGATTTAGAACACTTCAAACATGTTCGACATGGAGAAGCCCTCGGACAGGTTCAATCCAACGGGAACTCGATGTACCTCCAGCTCCCGCCGGTTCCCTTCTTGCCATGCGTCCAAACCGCATCATACCGCCCAGGCGCGGCAATGCCGATCTCGATTTCCGCATCGCTTGTCATGCGGCATTCATTCCCGCCTCCATAGGGTCCCCTCCGGGCGGTCTTCCAGCGCGATGTTCAGCTCGCCAAGCCGGTTGCGGATGCGGTCGGCGATGCCGAATTGTTTGGCTTTGCGGGCCTCGGCGCGGACTTCGATCAGCAGCTCCATCAACTGGCCGGCGAAGGCATCGTCCGCGGGGCTGCCGCGCTTCTCGACCGGCCGTCGAAAGACGCCCAGCAGGTTCGACAGTTCCTTCAGCAGGGTCACCGCGGTTGTGAGGGCCGCTTTGCCAGTCTCGTCGCCGCCCGCCTCGAGCTTTTGCGCCGCGATAAAACCGTTGATGCACCGGCGCAGCTCGAACAACACGCCGCTCGCGCCGCCCGTGTTGAAATCGTCGTCCATCGCTTCGAGGAAGCGGTCGCGCAGCTCGGACAATTCGCCGAAGAACTCCGGCGGTCCATTCTCCAGCGGCGTCGTCCGGTCGCGGCGCGGCGGCGCCTCGAGGTCATAAAAGCTCGTGCCGGTGATCCGCTCGAACTTCTCGAACAGCCGGTAAAAGCCTTCGAGGCTCTTCTCGACCGCCGCGATGTTTTCGAGGCTGAAATCGATCGGGCTGCGGTAGTGCGTCGAGAGCAGGAAAAACCGCACCGCCTCGGGATGGTGTTTCGCAAAAACGGCAGTCTTCACCGATTCGGCCCCCGCGCTGCCGGCGAGCTTGCCCGCGACCTGTGCGGCCTCGTCGAGCGGCACGTCCCCGCGGCGGTCGTGGGCGCCGCCGACCTTGGCGGCCCCGCTCGACTGCATCAGGCCGTTGTGCATCCAGTAGCGGGCGAAGGTCCTGCCGGTGCACGATTCCGACTGGGCCAGCTCGTTCTCGTGATGCGGGAACAACAGGTCCAGTCCGCCGCCGTGAATGTCGAACGTCTCGCCCAGCAGCTTCGTGCTCATGGCCGAGCACTCGATGTGCCAGCCGGGACGGCCGCGGCCCCAGGGGCTGTCCCATGCCGGTTCGCCCGCTTTCGACTTCTTCCACAGGGCGAAGTCGGCGGGATTCCGCTTGCGCTCGTTGGCTTCCACGCGCGTGCCGGCCAGCATCTCGGCCACGCTGCGGCGGCTGAGCTTGCCGTAATCGTCGTCGGTCGTCACCTCGAAGTACACATCGCCCTCGAGCGGGTAGGCGTGTCCCTGCTCGATGAGCCGTCCGATCATCGCGATCATTTCCGGAATGTGCTCGGTGGCCTTCGGGAAGCGGTCGATGCCGTCGACGCCCATGGCTTCGAGATTCTCGAGATAATCGGCCGTCATCTCGCGGGCGAGCGCTTCGACCGTGGTGCCACTCTCGGCGGCGCGGTTGATGAGCTTGTCGTCGACGTCGGTGACGTTCACCACCCACGTCACGTCGTAGCCGCAGTACGCGAGGTAGCGCTTGACTGTGTCGAAGATGACGGGGCCGACCATGTGGCCGATGTGGGCCGGCTTATAGACCGTCGGCCCGCAGAGGTACATGCTGACCTTTCCCGGCCGCACCGGCTCGAAGACTTCCTTCTGCCGGGACAGGGTGTTGTAAATGCGAAGCGGCATCAGGTTCTTTCCAGCAGGACGATGGCATCTGCAGCGATGGCTTCCTCGCGGCCGATGGGGCCGACGCGTTCGCCGGTCTTGGCTTTCACGCTGACGCGATCGGTATCGAGTTGCAACAAGCCGGCGAGACGTTCGCGCAGCGCGGCCTTATGCGGGCTGAGCTTCGGGCGCTGGGCGAACACGGTCGCATCAATGTTCACCACGCGCCAGCCGCGCTCTCGAACCGCGGTGAGCGCCTCGTGCACGAAGACGGTCGAATCGGCATCCTTCCAGCGCGGATCGGTGTCGGGAAACCACTCGCCGATATCGCCCAGCGCGACCGCCCCCAGCAGGGCGTCGGTGAGGGCGTGCAGCAGCACATCGCCGTCGCTGTGGGCGGCGGGGCCGCGGTCGTGCTCGATGGTGAGGCCGCCAATCACGAGCGGCCGCCCGGCCTCCAGCCGATGCACGTCGTGCCCCACTCCGACGCGAAACTCCGCGGCCACCGCTCCTCCAGTGCGCGCTTGGGAGTGGTCCCGGGAGGACTCGAACCTCCGCTCTCTGGTATGTGAGACCAGCGCTTTAACCAACTAAGCTACGGGACCGTGTTCACAGTTGTCTTTTAGCGACAACATGCGAGGCCCGCAAGTTCGGCCGGAACTGTGCGCATTCGGCCGGCGCAGCCGCAGATTGAGCGGTAAAAAGGGCGTGATTGCCACCGGAACGCGACTCTGGGACAGAGCGATTGCGTTTCAGAGGCGATCGCAGTCGAGCGGCCTCGCCCAAAACTTCGCGACGTTGTGTTTGCCCATCACCGCTGCGGCACCCGCCAAAAAGGCGAATGCCCGATCGGCGGGATCCGACTGGTCGGATGAGATTTCCCAGTAGCCGGCGAGATTCTCGCGATGCCGGTAAAATCCTGCAACAATGGCGTACCATCCGAACTTGTAAAGCTCTGCGTTTGGCGGCCGCTCCTCGGCGCGCCGGAATACATCGAGAATGGATGTCTCGGCTTCATCCGCGCGGCCTACCTCCAACTGCAACCTGGCAATCTGCGCTTCGGGAGGTGTTCCCTCCTTCACTTCCAGTCCGCGGCTCAACTCCTTCGCGTGCGCCAGAGCTTCCTCGAATGGTCGACTGCGGCCGGCGCTCAAGTGGCGGCAGGCTATTCCGACCATCAGATCTGGTGACTGCAACTCGAAGGCAATCGATTGCGCACGGCCAAAATCCCCGTTCTGCGTCAGGACGACGGCGATCTGATGCAGATAAAACTCGTGGTAGGACTCCGTCGGTAGCGCACGAGTTGCGGCGATTGCAGCGTCAAGCGTCGTCTGGGCATCCTCCGGCCGTTCGTCGGATTGCTGGCGAGCGATTGACAACAAGCCGTTGATACGTTCGTGGCTTCCGGGCGCAGAAATGAGATCGAGCGTCGCCCGAGCCGCGTCGAAGCGTCCCGCGTCCGTGTGCAGTCCCGCAATTGCATACAAGAATTGCGGAGGGCTTTGACTCTTCGCAGCGTGTTCGACAGCGGAGTCGAAGTCGCCCCGCAGTGCCTCTCCCATCGCCAGATCGCCATACGGTCGATTCTCTGGATGGGCGGCTTCCAAGAGGCGCTTTGCCTGGTCGCTACGCCCGTCTGCGGCGAGTGCCCGAACCAGGTCGCCGCGCAAGACTTCTCTGAAACGATCGCTGACGTCATCCATCACGGCTTCTGCCGCTTCATATTCTCCCAGCTGGATCAGACTTCGCGCGACCTCCCGTCGAGCCGACGCGTACTCCGCGGGAGCGACTCCCATGGGGCGTTCGCGAGCGAATGCGCCCAGTTTTTGAATGAGCATTTCGAGCACTCGACGATCGAGTTGCTGTGGTTCAGTGTTCGCCACGACGTGCGCCAGATGACTATAACTGGCGGCCAGCGCGTCGGGCCGAAGCTCGTCAAGCTGGTCCGCCGCCGTCTCGAGGATCACATTCACCAGTTCCCAGCGTCCGACCAAGCGAGCCTTCTCCACGACGGAAAGCACCGCCAAGCCATCGACCGGCGGACTTGATCGCATCGCGCGGAATTCGGCATCGAGATTTTCCCCGGCGGCCGCACGGGCAATCGCGTCTTGCGCCTGCCGCTGAATCTCCAT
>JAHWKJ010000562.1 GCA_019347905.1 Planctomycetota bacterium | reverse complement strand
TGATTGCGGCGGCATAGACTGCTTTCGACGGTGGAGCCATGCTCGCCGCCGCGGAGAACGCGTCCCATAGCTGCGCAAGCAAGGGCATCGGGCGAGCGTGGCTGGGGCAGGGAAAGCCAGATGACGCGCCGCTCGCGGAGGCCGCCTGCAAGCCATCTGCGTCTCGGCTCGATCTGCCGCGACGGCGTACTGCCGGCAACGATTCGTGCCCCGAAGGGGCTTCCACAACACAGCCGGGGGTTGGCGGCAGCCTACCCCCGGAAAGAGCGGCGTTGAACCGCGCGTACGCCGAAGGCGTTCGACAACGAGCGTGGGGGGCAAGGTCATGGGATGCGAATGCCGACCATCGCGGCCGTTGTGCAATCCCTTCGGGATAGGACCATGATTCGGGCATCGGCATGCGGGGGTAGGCTGGCGCCAACCCCCGCCTTTGTTGTTCATCCCCTTCGGGGGTGTTGTCCGAGCGTGTCCGTGCGCGAGAAGCGTTTTCTGGCTTGCCCTGCCCCAGCCACGGCGCAAGGGCGCCACCCGCTGAAGCTCACTCCCCGCGCTTCCGCGTTCGCCGTGAGACGCGCCGAGGGCGCTGGCGGGACTGGCTGCCGAGGAAGGAGCGGCCGGGGTCGATCAGGAATCGGCCGCGGATGGCTTCTCGCCCGAGCAGCATGCGGAAGCCCATCGTGTCGCGGTTGGCCAGCGTCAGCTCGATCTGCCAGCGCTGGCCGTTCAGCTCGATCTCGGTGAGGATCACGGGCCGCAGCGTGACGTGGCCGCCGGAGCTTTTCACCTCGCGGAACTCGATGACCTCGGCCTCGGCGCTGGCCGTGATGCGGGTGTTCCGCTGGAGGGGGTGCACTTTGAAGCGCACGAGCGTGCGGCCGCGCTCCCGCACCGTGCGGACGTGGAACGCGTGCAGCGACGACGAGCGGGCGCCGCTGTCGATCTTCGGTTTGATCTCGGCAATGCCCAGTTCAGGCAGCGCGACCCACTCGCGCCAGCCGATCACCGGCAACTGCGGCAATGGAGACTCCGTTGTGAAATGACGAATGCCGAAATCCGAATGACGAAAGAAGCCCGAATGACGAATGTCGAAGCCCGAATGAGAGCACGATTCCGGCACTCGACTCTAGACCTCGACTCTCGACTGTTCAAGCGCCGACTCACCTTGCCGCAAATCCCCGCCGCAGATACAACTCCGGCCTGCCCGGCGATTTCAGGCTTCGGGCTTCGTCATTCTTTCGACATTCGGATTTCGGCATTCGGGCCCTCCTTTCCGGCCCTCGACTCTCGACCCTCGACCCTCGACCAAAACGCACGGATGCTTTCACGGCTGCGCCGCTGGCTCTGTCCCGACCTGGCCATCGACCTGGGCACGGCCAACACACTGGTGGCCGTCCAAGGCGAAGGCGTGTGGATTGACGAACCCTCCGTCGTCGCGCTGGAGCGCGGGACGCGGCGCGTGCTGGGCCGCGGCACCGCCGTCGGCAAGCTCGCCCGCCAGATGCTCGGCCGCACGCCCGATTCCATCACCGCCGTCCGGCCTCTCAAGGACGGCGTCATCACCGACTTCGCCCTGTGCGAGGCGATGCTGCGGTACTTCATCCGCAAGGCCGGCCGCGGCCGGCGCGGCTGGAAGCCCCGCTGCGTGATCGCTGTGCCGGGGGGCATCACGCCGGTCGAGAAACGGGCCGTGTTCAACAGTGCCGAACGCGCCGGCGCGGGCCGCGTGTATCTCATCGACGAAGCCAAAGCGGCCGGCATCGGGGCGGGGCTGCCCATTTCGGAACCGCTCGCCAGCATGGTCTGCGACATCGGCGGGGGCACGACGGAGGTGGCTGTGCTGAGCCTGGGCGACATCGTCGTCGGCCGCTCGATCCGCACGGCCGGCGACGAACTCGACGAAGCCATCGTGGAGTACATGAAGCAACACTTCTCGCTGAAGATCGGCGAGCAGACGGCCGAGCAGCTCAAGATCAAAGTCGGCAGCGCCTTTCCGCTGGAGCAGGAGTTGACGGCGGACGTGAGCGGCCTCGACTGCGTGAGCGGCGTTCCGCGCAAGGCCGTCGTCACCAGCGAGGAGATCCGCGAAGCCCTCCGCGGTCCCTTGGAAGCAATCCTCAACTGTATCAAGAGCACGATCGAGAACACCAAGCCCGAACTGGTGGCCGACCTGGCCGACCAGGGGCTGGTGCTCACCGGCGGCGGGGCGCTCTTGCGGAACCTCGACCTGCTGTTGAACGAGCAGCTCGGCATTCCGGTGCGGGTGGATGAAGATCCGCTGCGCACGGTCGCCCGCGGCACAGCCATCTGCGTCGAGCACCTTGCCCAGTGGCGGGACAGCCTCGACGCGGGCGATGGAGACGTGTGAGGAGGGTTGAAGGTTGAGAGTTGAGGGTTGAGGGTCAGAACAACGTTGGGTGCAGCAGCTTCGGTCCCTTTACCCCTTAACCTTCAACACCTGCAATCCTCAATCCTCAACCCTCAACCCTCAACCCTCAACCCTCAACCCTCAACCCTCAACCAGTATGCCGTTTCGAGCCAACGTCTTCGCCGCCATGGCCTTGAGCCTGCTCGCCGCCGGGCTGCTCGTGGCGCCGCCGCGGTTCACATCGCCGGTACGGACGACTCTCCGGGATGCAACGGAGCCGGGACAGCGGCTGGTTGTCGCGGGAATTTGCAAACTTGAAGATCGCGTGCAGCGCTTCCGGCATCCCGACGGCGCGGCGGAGCGGATCACCGAACTCCAGCGCGAGCTGGCGGCGGCCCAGCAGGAATCGCGGCAGCATCAGCTCGCCGCCGCCCGCGCCCGAGACGAGCTGCACCAGGTGAAGCAGGTCGGGGCGCCGCCGTTCCCCTACGAGACGGGACGCGATCTGGTGGCGGGGGACGTGCTCGCCGCGTCCGTCCTGGGAGGCGAGAACGCGAGCCTGTGGCGGGCCGGGCGGTTCATCGACCGCGGAACGGTCGACGGCATCCCGGAGTCGGCGCTCGTACTCGACGGCGACCCACCGGTGATCGACCGCGGCGAAGGCGAGGGACTGGCGGCCGGGCAGCCGGTGTATGCCGGGCGGGCCGTTGTGGGACGCATTGCTCACGTCGGGCTGTGGATGAGCGTCGTGCAGCCGGTGACCGATGCCGCGTATCGCGACTACGTCGAAACCGTCCGTTCCACACCGGCGGGACCGGCCTTCGGCGTCCGCGGCATTCTGGAGGGCACGGGCGGCGAAACCTGCCGGCTCGTCGTCGTCGATCCGAACGCGGACGTGCGGCCCGGCGACGACGTGTACACCGGCCGCCGCGACGGCACGCTGCCGTTCTCGATGTACTACGGACGGGTATCGCAGGCGGAATTCGACGCCCGCTCCGGCCGCTGGTCGATCGAGGTCGAGCCGGCCGTCCGCGGCATCGAGGGCTGGACCGTACACGTCCTGCGCCGCAGCTTGAACCCCTTGCGGATGTCGGCCCAATGATTGCACACGTTTTCTTTGCATTCCTGTTGTACGCGGCCGCGGTGTTTCAGGCGGTGGGCGTCGAGCATGTGCCGATTGGCGTGGTGACGCCTAACCTGCCGCTGCTGCTGGTAGTCCTCGCCGTTACGACCTTCTCCGGACCGGCCGGAATCGTCTGGGCGGCGCTGGCGGGCCTGACGAGCGATTGCCTGGCGACGGGGCCATTGGGGCTGGACATGCTGTGCGCGACGCTCGTGGCGCTGCCGGCCCAGCGGCGCTTGCGGGAGCATCCGGTGCGCTCGGCCGCCGGTGCGGGCACACTGACGTTCTGCATCGTGCTGGCGATCCTGCTGGTGTCGGAAACCGCGCGGGCGCATCTGACCGGCCGCCCCGTTCCGCCGCTGGCGCTCGTTTCGGCCGTGGCTGGCATCGCCGCGTATTCGGCACTCATCGCCGTGCCGGTGGCGGGAATTGGCCGTTTGGCCGCGACTCGCCAGAGGAGCGCGGGGCCGCTCGCGACGAACGCTCCTCTGGCGAGTCGCGGCTAAACGAATTGCTGGCCAATCGCGGCTAAACAAAATGCTCGGCAATAGCCATGCTCAACCGGCCGCGCAACGTGTTCTCCGACCGCGACGCCGAAGACGGGTGCGGTGAACGGCCGTGGCATGTCGATGACCGTCCGGCCGTGCGGCTGGTGTGGCTGTTTGCGGCCATGTGCCTGGTGCCGCTGGCTG
>JAHWKJ010000067.1 GCA_019347905.1 Planctomycetota bacterium | reverse complement strand
CCCGCGCGGGGAGAGGCAGCTGCAACTGCGCCGCTCTCCATGACACCGGGAGATTGTCCTGCGCGGATTCTTCTCGGCGCCACGCGCCCTTTGTTCCCAGACCTCTTTCGATCAGCCGGCACGCGCTAGCGTCCGGTTCGCACGTCCGGAACCGGGGGCTAGCGCCCGGCGGCTGATTGCGCAACCTCAATTTGCCGAGGTCACAGAGCGCGACATCGCTCGGCGGCCGGCCTTCACGCTGATCGAGCTCCTGGTGGTCATCGCCATCATCGCCATCCTGATCGGGCTGTTGCTGCCGGCCGTCCAGCAGGCGCGCGCGGCGGCCCGCCGTACCCAGTGCAAGAACCGCCTCAAGCAGCTCACGCTCGCCTTGCACAATTACTCGGAGACGTACGGCGGCGCGCTCGTGCCCTACAAGATCGACGACACGGCCGAGATCGCGTACCAGACCGGCGCGGGCGGATCGCGAGGCACGATCCGCTACTGGTTCGGACACGTCGATTACACGATCGCAAATCCTGCGCAGCAGCTCGACTTCAGCCGCGGTGCGCTCTCGCCCTACATGGAGACCAACCGCGAAGCGTTCCAGTGTCCCGATTTCGGGCCGGCCCAGGTGGATGAAGTCCGCTTCGGTAACATGGCCAGCGGCTTCGGCTACAACGGGCATTATCTCGGCGCGGGCATCAGCTACGACTTCTCGAACTGGCCCTCCATCGGCGTCGATGCGCGGAACGTCGTCGCCCGCTTCCGCGACTTCCAGCAGACGACGCAGACCATCGCCTTCGCCGACAGCGCCATCTACGACACCTGGAGCTACATGCCGGGCAAGCTGGTGGAGAACTGGCTGCTGGAGCCGCCCAGCCGCACGCAACCCACCGTCCACTTCCGTCACAGCGGCGACATCGCGAACGTGGCGTTTCTCGACGGCCACGTGGAATCGCGGATGCGCAGCACGATCCCGCTGCCATTCTGGTTCACGCCGGCCGACATCGCGGCGAACGAGCGGCACCGCCTCGGCTTCGTCGGCGCGGACGATTCGTTGTACGACCGGAATTGATTCGGCCAGCCGGCTGACCCACGGGGTCGAAACTCAATAGCCCAGGGCAACGCCCTGGGACAGTGAGTCACCGAGGCCAAAGCCCTGAAAGGGCGCAACTCTGCCGGCATTGTTTCGCCCTTACAGGGCTGTTTGGTGCGGCCAACGGCCGCGCTAAGAATCTTCTCTCGAGATGACAGGACGATTGCGATGAATAAGCTCGCATGGCTGGCCGGAGCGGCGCTGGTGGCGGTCTTGCTGTACCTCGCCGCCGCGCTCGTGGGATTACGGGGGCAGGATGCGGCCGGTGGCGAAGGCCCCGACGAGGTGGTGTACGTCTGCCGCGAGGCGAAGACGCTGGTATCGGCCCCGCCGCAGCCGACGCCGGCGGTCAACCCCGCCACCGGCCGCCGCACGCTGGTGCGGGCGCTGTATTGTCGCGATTGCGACGGCTGGCGAGCGGTTCCCCCGACGGAGGCCTACGGCGGCAATCCGCTGAGCCACGCGTGTCCGCGTCACCGCCAGCCGATGTCACCGACCGGCCCGCTCACCGCGCCAGTGCGTTGATTGCAATGCCCGCGCGGCCGCCGTAGACTCAGGCGCATGGGCCTCGCGGGCGTAGCTCAGTTGGTAGAGCGTCAGCTTCCCAAGCTGAATGTCGAGGGTTCGAGTCCCTTCGCCCGCTCTCCTCGAAGAATCAGCTCCTGGCCTCCGCGAAGAGCTCCCGCGGTGAGCCGCGAAGGGTCGTGACTCGCATGATCCTCCGTCAACCTTCAGCGCTGGCTCCCGCATCTCAGTACGCGGTCCGACTGCCAACACTGCTGGCCGCCGCGCTCTCTTTCCTCTTACAGTCTGCGGCGGCCTTTGCTGAGACGCCTGAGCCGGCGACGCCGCCGCGCGCGGGCGACGGGCCGACGTTTGAAGACGACGTCGTGCCGGTGCTGGCGGCCCGCTGCTTCAAGTGTCACGGGAGCGAGGTCCGCAAAGCCGGGCTCGATCTGCGGCGGCGGTTCTCGATCGTGAAGGGCGGCGACAGCGGCGCGGCGCTCCTGCCGGGCAAGCCGGACGAGAGCCTGCTGGTCGAAATGGTCCGCTCAAAGCTGATGCCTCCCGAGGGCGAGACGCCGCTTACAGCAAAAGAGCTGCAGATGCTGGTGGACTGGATCGCAGCCGGAGCAGCCATCAAAGGCGATACGGAGCCGCCGCTCGAAGCCGACGACGTGCGCCTCTCGCCGGACGACCGCAACTTCTGGGCCTTCCAGCCGCCCGCGCGCCCCCCCGTACCCACGCCTGCGTTTCCCCCCCTTACTAAGGGGGGGCCAGGGGGGGGCGCGGAGCACCATTCAACCACCATCGAAAACCATCCGCGCACTCCCATCGACGCCTTCCTCCTGTCCCGCCTCCATAAAGCCGGCGGCACATTCAACCCCGAAGCCCCACGCGAGACGCTCATCCGCCGCCTCTACTTCGATCTCGTGGGCCTGCCGCCGACGCCCGAAGAAATCGGTGAGTTCCTCGCCGACGACCGCCCGGACGCTTACGAGCGGCTGGTCGATCGCCTGCTGGCTTCGCCGCGCTACGGCGAGCGCTGGGGCCGGCACTGGCTCGATGTCGCCGGCTATGCCGATTCCGATGGCTATCTCGAAGCCGACCGCCTGCGGCCCGAGGCGTGGCGCTACCGCGACTACGTCATCCGCGCCCTGAACGCCGACAAGCCCTACGACCGCTTCGTGCTGGAACAGATGGCGGGCGACGAGCTGGTCGACTGGCGGCGGGCCCCCGAGCTGACGCCGGAGATGGCGGAGTGCCTCACCGCCACCGGCTTTCTGCGGACGGCGCTCGATCCCACTTACGGCAACTATGCGGAGCCGCTGGAATGTTACAAGGTGATGGCCGACACGGTGCAGATCGTCAGCTCGGCCTTCCTGGGGCTGACGGTGCAGTGTGCCCGCTGCCACGCCCACAAGTTCGACCCCCTCTCGCACCGGGACTACTACCGGCTGCACGCGGTCTTTCTCGCGTCGTACGATCCCGACCGCTGGCAGGTCTCGGCGGCGCGGCACATTCCGCTGGCGAGCGAAGCCGAGCAGGCGCGGATCACCGCGCACAACGCACAGGTCGACGCTCGGCTCGCCCAGTTGAACGCCGCGATCGCCGAACTGACGCAGCGCTTCCGCGATAAGTACCTCGACGAGAAGCTGGCAGGCATCGAAGACGAAGCGGTGCGGACGAAGGTGCGTGAGGCGCTGCTGACCGACGAGAAGAACCGCTCCGCCGAGCAGAAGCAGCTTCTTGCGGAACAAGCCGCCGGCATCGAGCCGAGCGAAGAGCAGATCGGCGGCCGCTTCCCGGTGTATCGCGACGAACTTCAGCGGCTGCGGGTGGCGGTGGAAGCTGAGACGGCGCTCAAGCAGCCTGTTGTCGAACTGCGCGGTCTGATCGACCTGGAGTCGCCGCCATCGCCGGCGCACGTGCTGATCCGCGGCGACTTCCATCAGCGCGGGGCCGCCGTCGAGCCGGGCATCCCCGAAGTGCTCGCCCCGGCCGGCTTCGAGTTAAACGTCGCGGCCGGCTACAAGACCAGCGGGCGACGGCTGGCATTGGCGCGCTGGCTCGTCGATCGGCAGAACCCGCTGACTGCGCGCGTGGAGGTCAACCGCATCTGGGCGCACCATTTCGGCCGTGGACTGGTTACAACGCTGGACAACTTCGGCCTCGCCGGCGCGCGGCCCAGCCATCCGGAATTGCTCGACTGGCTGGCCGTCGAGTTCGTGGGAAGCCCACGGGTTGCAACCCGTGGGCTTGCCTGGAGCCGCAAACGACTGCACCGGCTGATGCTCACCTCGACCGCCTGGCGGCAGAGCGCTCAGCCGGCCGAGTGGCAGCAAACGGCCGACCCGGAGAATGCGTTCCTCGGCTCGTGGCGGCCCGCGCGGCACGAAGGCGAAGTCGTGCGCGACGCGATGCTGTTCGCCGCGGGGCGGCTGAATCGCAAGATGTACGGCCCGCCCGTCGCCGTCACCCGTCACAGCGACGGACTCGTCACCGTGGCCGACGGCCCGGGCAGCAACCGCGCGAGCGTGTACCTCATCGTCCGTCGCAGCCAGCCGGTGACGCTGCTGGAGTTGTTCGACACGCCGACGATGGAGGTCAACTGTCCCGAGCGGACGGAGTCGGCCGTGGTGACGCAGTCGCTGACGATG
This sequence comes from Planctomycetota bacterium, assembly GCA_019347905.1. GTDB lineage: Bacteria > Planctomycetota > Planctomycetia > Planctomycetales > Planctomycetaceae > JAHWKJ01. The sequence goes on along the minus strand of JAHWKJ010000067.1, from coordinate 11,885 downwards.
CTCAACAGCGGCTTCGTCGAAACGACGGCCCGCGCGCTGGCGGCCCGCCTGTTCGCCGAAGCCTCCGACGACACGGTCCGGCTCGACCTGGCATGGCGGCTCTTGTACGGCCGCCGACCCAGCGAGACCGAGCGCGCGGCCGCCACCGAATTCCTGGACCAGACCGCCGGTTCGAGCGACGAGACGGCCCGCCGCACCGCCTGGGAGCAGCTTGCGATCGTCCTGTTCAATGCGAATGAGTTTCTGTACGCGCACTGAGCCACAATGCACTGCGAAAAATTCGCTTCCTTCGGGCTCCTCGAAGCTATCGGTCGCCGCGAGCTGTTCACGCGCGTCGGTGCCGGGCTGACCGGCGTTGCGCTCGCGTCGTTGCTCGCCGAAGATGCCGCCGCGGCGGCTGAGAGCGGGGTGCCATCCCAGGATCCGCACTATCCGCCGCGGGCGCGGGCCGTCATCCAGCTCTTTCAGCACGGCGGGCCGAGCCACATGGATCTCCTCGATCCCAAGCCGGTGCTGAATCGCCGCGACGGCGAACCGATGCCCGAGAGCTTCAAAGACCTCGTGCAGATCACCGCCCACGGGGGCCTGTTGGGGTCGCCCTTCAAGTTTCGGCCGGCGGGCGAGTGCGGCGTCGAGTATTCCGAAATCCTGCCGCACACCGCCCGCTGCGCCGACGACATCGCCGTCGTCCGCTCGATGTACACCGAGCACAACAATCACGAGCAGGCCTTGTGGATGATGCACGGCGGTCGCACCGTCTCCGGCCGGCCCACGCTCGGGGCGTGGGTGAATTACGCCCTCGGCTCTGCCAACCGCAACCTGCCCGCGTACGTTGTGCTGCGAAACGACCAGTCGCTGCCGGTGGACGGCGCGCGGAACTGGTCGAGCGGTTTCCTGCCCCCGCGCTACCAGGGCGTGCACTTCCGCCACACCGGCGCCCCGGTGATGCACCTCGATCCGGCCACGCCCATTCCGGACCAGCTCAAACAGCGGCGGCTCGCGCTGCTGGCGCGCTTGAACGACGAGCACCGCGCCGCCCATCCGGAAATCGCGCCGCAGCTTCAGGCCCGGATCGCCGGCTACGAACTGGCCGGCCGCATGCAGGCGGCCGCGGGCGAAGCACTGGACCTCGCCGCCGAGACCAAGGAGACGCAGTCGCTGTACGGCCTCGACAATCCCAAAACCGCCAGCTACGGCAAACGCTGCCTGATGGCGCGGCGGCTCGTCGAGCGCGGCGTGCGCTTCGTGCAGATCTTCATCCGCGGCCAGATGTGGGACACGCACGAAGACAACGCCAACCGCACCCGCGAATGCTGCCTCGAAACCGACCAGCCCACCGCCGCCCTGCTCACCGATCTCAAACGCCGCGGACTCCTGGACAGCACGCTGGTCGTCTGGGGCGGCGAGTTCGGCCGCACGCCTGTCAGCCAGGGCGGAAAGGGACGCGATCATCACAAGCAGGGCTTCAGCCTGTGGCTCGCCGGCGGCGGAATCGAAGGCGGCCAAACATACGGCGCGACGGATGAATTGGGCTACTACGCCGTCGACAAGCCGGTGAAGGTGTCCGACCTGCACGCCACGATCCTGCACCTGCTGGGCCTCGACCACCGCCGGCTGAACTACCACCTGCACGGCCGCGATGAACGCCTGACCGACGTCTACGACGCGCAGCTTCTGCACCCGCTGTTGAGCTGATGAACGACTCTCAGACTTCGCACGCGGCTCTGGCAGCCTTCGCTCCTCCGCCGCTCTCGGCGACGGCGCGGATGGTCGTGCTGGTGGCGGCGTTTCTCGGCTGGTTCTTCGCCGGCTTTCAGATGTCGATCACGTCGCTCGCCATGCGCGAGGCGGCGATCGATCTCTTGGACCGTACGGGCCGCCTCGACCGGGAACAATTCAACGAGCTGAACCGCCTGCAGCAGGCTCAGAAGAAGGAGCGCACCGCCGCCCCGGCGCTCTCGCCGGGGGAGCAGCGGCAACTGGCCGCATGGCGGGCGCAGGCGGCCCGCTGGTTCGCGTGGTACCAGTGCGCGTTCCTGTTCGGTGCGGCGACGGGGGGCCTCGCGCTCGGACGACTGGGCGATCGGATCGGTCGCGCCAAGGCGATGGCCGCCAGCATCCTGTGCTACTCCGCCTTCTCCGGCGCCGCGTACTTCGCCCAAAACCCGTTCGAGCTCTTGCTCCTGCGGTTCATGGCGAACCTGGGCGTGGGCGGCATGTGGCCCAACGGCGTGGCGCTCGTTTCCGAGTCGTGGTCGAACCTCTCGCGGCCGATGGCGGCGGGCCTCATCGGCACGTCGGCCAATGTCGGCATCTTCCTCATGGCGACGGTCGCGACCAACGTCAAGATCACGTCCGACGACTGGCGATGGGTGATGCTGGTCGGGGCCGGTCCCCTTGTGCTGGGGCTGATCTCGCTCGTCGTGGTCCCCGAGTCGCCCCGCTGGCTGGCCGCGCGCGATGCCGCGCGAAGAGCCGAAACAGTCGGCACGCCCGCTGCCGGCGTCTTTCATCCGCCGCTGCTGTGGGTGACGCTGGTGGGCATCGCGCTGGCGACAATCCCGCTGGTCGGCGGCTGGGGCAGCGCCAATTGGATGGTCCCCTGGGCGGGCGAAGCCGGCGAAACGGCCAGCCCGCCCAACCCTTACCTCAAGGCGCAGGTTCAGCAGGCCCGCTCTATGACGGGCGTGGTGGGGAGCTTTCTGGGCGGATGGTTCGGCAGCATCGTGGGGCGGCGGCGCGCGTACTTCATCGCCAGCCTCGGGGCGCTCGCCTGCGCCCAGTATGCCTTCTGGTTCATCCTGCCCACGGACGATTCGTTTCTGTGGTGGGTGGGCGCGTTGGGGCTGTTCAGCGGCCTGTACTTCGGCTGGCTGCCGCTATTCCTGCCGGAGCTGTTCCCGACCCGCGTCCGCTCGACCGGCGCCGGCGTCAGCTTCAACTTCGGCCGCATTCTGACGGCGGTGACGATCTTCGCCACCGGGGCACTGATGGAAGTCTTCGCCGGCGATTACGCCCGCATCGGCCGCATCACCAGCCTCGTGTTCGCGCTGGGCCTGGTCATCGTCTGGTTCACCCCCGACACGAGCCGCACGCAGTTGCAGGATTGAGGCGGCTCGTTCTTTCTTTGCGGCGTGATTTTGGGGTATAATCTTGGGCATGACCGCGAAGTTGACCAAAGAACTGACAGCCGCCCTACTTGCCACCGGCGCCGGCGAACTCGAAGTCGTCGATCCGGAGACGCAGCGAACGTATTTCGTCGTCGATGCCGACATTCATCGACAGGCAATGGATGCACTATGCCGGCAGCAAGACCGACAAGCCATTGCTCAAGGGATTACCGAAATGGAGGCAGGCGAGGGGATTCCGGTCGAGGAAGCTCGCGAGCTCGCGCGGGAGAGACTGCTGGCTCGTGAGCAATGAAGTTCTCGGTCTTCATCCTGCCGCAGGCGAGGCGTGACATCGATCGGAACGCAGACTGGTGGGCCGAGCACCATTCCGCCGAGGAGGCATTGCGGTGGTCCGATGCAATCTACGGTCAGATTGCGACTCTCGCAGAGTTTCCGCAAAGCCACGGTTTGTCGGCGGAGAACGACGACTTTCCGTACGAGATTCGAGACAAACTGCTCGGACTCGGTTCGCGACGAAGCTATCGCGCGGTCTTTACGATCAAGGACCACACGGTCTACGTGCTGACCGTCCGTCGTAGTGCTCAGGATGTGATACGGCCGAGCGACGTCGAGTCGCCGCCATCTGATTGACCGTCCGCGGAAGCAAGCCGAAACAAAACAAAGAGCTGCGTCGCCCTTAAATCCCTTCGCCGGCGACTACGCCCGCATCGGCCGCATCACGAGCCTCGTGTTCGCGCTGGGCTTGGTCATCGTCTGTTCACCCCGGATACGAGCCGCATGCAGTTGCAGGACTGAGGCGGGGTGCCAGCTCGCACGCCGCGGCTGCCGGTTCGTCCGCGCCGCAGATCGCCGCGCTGACGGCTATGCGAGTCGCGCCCGCCGCAGTGACCTCAGTGATGTTTCGCGCATCGATGCCGCCCAGCGCGAACCACGGCACCGAGATCTCGGAGGCGACCTGCCGCACGAATTCCAGGCCCGTTAGTTCGTCGTCGGTAAATTCTTTCGTCTGCGACGGGAACACCGGCCCCGCGCCCAGATAGTCGGCACCGTCGCGGACGGCCTGGCGGGCCTGTTCGATATTATGTGTCGAGACGCCCACCAGCCGCTGCGGGCCGACGATGCGGCGGGCATCTTTGACGGGCAGTTCGTCCTGGCCGACGTGGACGCCGTCGGCGTCGGACAACAGAGCGATGTCGGGGCGGTCGTTGACGATGAACAGCGCCCCCGCCTCGCGCGTCCACTGGCGCACCCGCCGCGCCTGGGCGAGAAGCTCGCGGTCGCTCAGCTCCTTCTCTCGAAGCTGCACCATATCGACGCCGCCCGCGATGGCACCGCGAACGACGGCCTCGATTCCCTGGCGGCACAACGCTTCCGTGACCAGCAAGTACAGCCGGCAGTCTTCGAGTTGCCGGCGGCCGGTGCACGGCTGCAGCACGGACTTCTCAAGGGTATACAGCTCGTAGCGAAGGGTCTCGAACGCTGCGCCAACGGCGGGCGCGAGCAGCTTGCCGTACTCTTCCAGCGTGCGGAGCGCTTCCTGCGAGCGCTTCAGGTTGGCCCGCACCACGTCGAGCAGCGACCGCCGCGACCGCTCCCCCTCGTGCGAGAGCCGCGTGCCTACATCATGCTCGGTATCGCGCGACGACTCCAACGCCATCGAACCGGAAGCGTCAGCGCCTGGAGCCGTGCCGAAAGAAATCTTCCGCAGCGCCGCCGTCAGCCGGTGCCGCAGATCTTTGAATGCCCCCGTGAGCTGCGCATCGTCGAGCGCGAAGCGGACATAGTCTTCGACGACGCGCAGGCCCTCGCGGGCACGATTGCCGGCGGCGTCGAGGATGCGCAGGGTGTATGGCAGTTCGGTCGATCCTGCTGCGGTGTCGACGCTCGACGAGGTCGTTGCGGACATGCTGCTCCGCGCGGCGGGATGACATTGTCTACTGGGGGAATCGGGGGGCTGATGCCCCCCGCTCGCCTGTGCTGGGAAGAGAGGCTCGTCGATTTCCAGCGGCAACTCGCTGAAGCCGGACTGCTCGCGGAGGGTGCTCGACAGCGATTCTGGCGTGATCCCGCATCCGCGCAGCCGCTCGGCCGCGTCCGATTCCACCACCGACAGGCCCCACAACAAGTGCTGGCTGCCGACTTCCGCGTGCCGCCCGGAAAGCGCCGCCTCGCGGCGGGCCTCCCGCACGACGGCGTTCAATTCGTCGCTCCAGGCGGCGCTGGCGGGGGCCGCGGCGGCGTCGGCAGCCCCTTCAGCGGCCAGCAGCGGCGCGTAATGTTCCCACTGCGCCTGGGCGTCCCAGCCGTGATTTGCCAGGATTTCCGTCGCCTGCGACTCGTCGACGGCCAGCGCGTCGAACAGATGCAGCGGGTCGACGACCCGCTTGCCGTCGGCGGCGGCGATGGCGGCGGCCCGCGCGAGCGTGCGCCGCGCGCCCTCGGTCAGCGGTTGTTCGCTCATCGGGGGCTATCTTGCCTCCCCTCTGGACCGCTACTAGAATTCGCTCAGTTGGAAGAAAGCGGCTCTGGCGCCGGAATCGATTCTAACGCCGCCGCGCACAAATCACGACGTTTCGCTGATCGGCTCACCCGCTTCCTTCCGGCGACTGTTCTGGGCCGGGAGTGCGGAATCCCGGCTTCTGAAAGTCGGCATGACGTAAGGTTTTTTGAAGCTTTCAGCTTTCAGCGGTCAGCTTTCAGCTTCAGCCCGCAACCGGTCCGGGCTGAAAGCTGACGGCTGATCGCTGACAAGAACGTTGCCCTGCCGGGTCGCGGCTAAACGGTTCTGATCTGATCGCTGAAAGCTGACGGCTGAAAGCATTTGCCAATTGCGGGCGACTCCCGCTGTTCATAAGGAGACACCGATGTACGAGCGATTCACCGACCGCGCCCGCAAGGTGATGCAGCTTGCCAACCAGGAAGCGCAGCGGTTCAACCACGAGTACATCGGTACCGAGCACATCCTGCTGGGTCTGGTGAAGGAAGGCTCGGGTGTGGCCGCCAACGTGCTCAAGAACCTCGAAGTCGACCTGCGGAAGATCCGGCTCGAAGTCGAGAAGATCGTGCAGTCCGGCCCCGACATGGTCACCATGGGCAAGCTGCCCCAGACGCCGCGGGCCAAGAAGGTCATCGAGTACGCGATGGAAGAGGCCAGAAACCTCAACCACAACTATGTCGGCACCGAGCACCTCCTCTTGGGCCTGTTGCGCGAGCAGGAAGGCGTCGCCGCCCAGGTGCTCATGAACCTGGGCCTCAAGCTCGAAGACGTCCGCGAAGAGGTCCTGAACCTGCTCGGCCACGGCGTCGAAGGCGAAGGCGTCAGCGAGCGGGCCGGCGGCTCGACCAAGGGCAGCAAAAGCAAAACCCCCGCTCTCGACAGCTTCGGCCGCGACCTCACGGAACTCGCCCGCCAGGGCAAGCTCGACCCCGTCATCGGCCGCGAGCGCGAGATCGAACGCGTCATCCAGATCCTCTGCCGCCGTCAGAAGAACAACCCGGTGCTTTTGGGCGAGGCGGGTGTCGGCAAAACGGCCATCGTCGAAGGCTTCGCGCAGATGGTCGTCGAAGGCAACGTGCCGGACCTGCTGCGCGACAAGCGGATCGTCGTTCTGGACCTGGCGATGATGGTCGCCGGCACCAAGTACCGCGGCCAGTTCGAAGAGCGCATCAAGGCCGTGATGAACGAGGTCCGCCGCGCGAAGAACACCATCCTGTTCATCGATGAGTTGCACACGCTGGTGGGCGCCGGCGGGGCCGAAGGCGCGATCGATGCGTCCAACGTTTTGAAGCCCGCGCTCAGCCGCGGCGAATTGCAGTGCATCGGTGCGACGACGCTCGACGAGTACCGCAAGTACATCGAGAAGGACGGCGCGCTGGAGCGCCGCTTCCAGATGGTGATGGTCGAGCCGCCGTCGCCCGAAGAGACGATTGCGATTCTGCGGGGCCTGCGCGACCGGTACGAGTCGCACCACCGCGTGCAGATCACCGACGACGCGCTGGACAAGGCCGTCGAGCTCTCCAGCCGCTACATCACCGCCCGCTGCCTGCCCGATAAGGCGATCGACGTCATTGACGAAGCGGGCGCGCGGATCCGCCTCAAGTCGATGGTCCGCCCGCCGGACCTCAAAGAGCTGGAAGACGAGATCGAGCGGCTCAACCAGGCGAAGGAAGAGGCCGTCGCCAACCAGGACTTCGAGAAAGCCGCCAGCCTCCGCGACCAGGCCGACAAGGTCAAGAAGAAGAAGGAGCGGCTGACCCGCGAGTGGCGCGAGAAGACCCGCGAGACCGACGGCGTCGTCGATGCCGAAGTCATCGCCGAGGTCGTGGCCCGCATGACCGGCATCCCGCTGATGCGGCTGTCCAGCGAAGACGCGGTGCGGCTGCTGGCGATGGAAGAAGAGCTGCACCGGCGGGTCATCAGCCAGGACGAAGCCATCAAGCAGGTGGCCAAGGCCGTGCGGCGTTCGCGGTCGGGGCTGAAGGATCCCAAGCGGCCGACGGGCGTGTTCCTGTTCGCCGGTCCCACCGGCGTCGGCAAGACGCTGCTGGCCAAGACACTCGCCGAGTTCATGTTCGGTGACGAGGACGCGCTCGTGCAGATCGACATGAGCGAATACCAGGAGAAGCACAACGTCAGCCGGCTGATCGGCGCCCCGCCGGGCTACGTCGGCTACGAAGAGGGAGGTCAGTTGACGGAGAAGATCCGCCGCCGGCCTTACGCCGTGGTGCTCTTGGATGAAATCGAGAAGGCCCACCCCGACGTCTTCAACATGCTGCTGCAGTTGATGGAGGAGGGGCGCCTGACCGATTCCTTCGGCCGGCACGTGGACTTCCGCAACACGATCGTCATCATGACGACCAACGCGGGCGCCCAGGCCATTAAGAACGAGTCGGCCTTCGGCTTCGAGACCGGCGACACGTCCGACGCCACCTACGACGGCATGAAGAAGCGGGTCACGGACGAGATCGAAAAGGTCTTCCGGCCCGAGTTCCTCAACCGGTTGGACGACGTGATCGTGTTCCGCCACCTGACCAAGGAGGACCTGAAGACGGTCATCGACTTTGAGATGTCGAAGGTCCGCGAGCGGCTGGGCGAGCGCGGGTTCGAGCTGGTCCTGACCGACGCGGCCAAGGAGTATCTCATCCGCCGCGGCTCGAACACCGACTACGGGGCTCGTCCGCTGCGTCGCGAGATCGAGAACCGCGTGGAGGACACGCTCTCGGAGATGCTCCTCAAGGGGGACTTCGCCGGCAAGAACCAGATCGTCGTGGACGGGGTGAAGGACGACACGGACAAGGTGATCCGCCTGGAGTTCCGCGGCGAAGTGACCGACGAGCCGAAACCCGAGCCGGTGGCCGCCGCCGCCGGCAAAGGGGACGAGTCCTCCGAGTCGGAAGAGGAATAGTCGCCGCTGGACAACCGGCGGTGACGATGCATTGCGTGCGCTGGCCGAGTTGTTTATCGCCACCGAGCTTGCCTCGCTGCTTTTCACCGGCGGGCTTGTCCCGCCGGAAAGGTGACTGGCCTGCTACAGAGTCCGGCGGGGCAAGCCCGCCGGTGTCTAATTAATCCAGGACCGGTGACTCCATGTTGACGCTCTCCCTCGCATTGGCCGGCGCTCTTGCTCTCGGCGCCGAAACGCACTCGAACTCGAATCCTGTTTTCGAGCAGCTTGTCGAGAAGGGGGTTTCGCCGGGCGGGGAGAATCTTGTCCCGCTGCCTGTTCCCACGATGGCCGACGGGCTGGATGCGGCGGCGCAGCGGAAGGTGATCGAGACGTTGGGGGGGGCGCGGTTCCCGTACTCGCAGCTTACGCGGCGCTCCACTGTGGCGCCGCACATCCTGCGAATGCGGAACATCGACGGCCCCGACCCGCAGACCCCGCTGCAGGCGGTGGACCTGTTCTTCGTGGCCTACGGCGAGATGGATGCGCTCACCAACAAGAACTTCCTCAGCGACGCCTTCAAGGAGAACCGCGGGCAGGACGAGGCGGAAGGAGTTTCGCTCACGCCGGAAGAGCTGGCCGAGCGGAGCATCGAAATCGCGACTGCGGCCAAGGATTACGAAGGCTACGGCCAGGCGACGTTCGAGCTGCTCAACCGCGTGGAGCTGAGCGTCGTGGGGCGATCGTTCTGGAGCCGCACGGAGGACTCGATCGTCACGGCGGCGATTGTCGATCCGCGGTTCAGCGACGATGCAAAGTACCCCAACGTCTGGCGCACGCTGAAGCGCAACGCCGCCGGGGCGCTCGTGAAGGGGGCGCCGCTTCCCTACCGCGGCGCCGGGCTCTACATGAAGATGACGAAGCTGCACGAGCCGCAGGGGGCGGTGTTCGTCGAGGCCCACATCGTCTTCGCCGAGCCGCACGGCTGGTTCGACGGCAAGAATCTCTTGGGCGCCAAGCTCCCCGCGGTGGCCAACCAGAAAGTTCGCGAGATGCGTCAAGAGATGCTCCGCGCGCAAGCCGCCCGCAAGTAGCACCGCCCGCGGGCTTTCCGCAGCCGCCGCTCGACAAGAGGGAAAAAATCCTCCCCGCACTGTTGACTTGATTGTAGCCACTGCTACAATGCGGCCACGGATGTAGCGCGTGCTACAAAAATGCGCGGCCCTTGCAGCGGAGGTGATCTATGTCGTCGAGCAGCGCCCGTGCGGACTTCGGCAGGCGGCCATTGCGCCCTGGTTCCCATCCGCAAGGGGATCTGGCGAAGCCGGAGATGGGGCGGATCCCTCGGCGCCGCCGAGGATTCACGCTGGTCGAATTGCTGGTGGTGATTGCCGTGATCGGCATCCTCACTGGTTTGCTGCTGCCCGCGGTCCAGCAGGCGCGCGAGTCGGCGCGGCGCACGCAGTGCCGCAGCCATCTCAAGCAAATCGGCCTGGCGATGCACAACTATCATGACACGTTCCGCGCCTTCCCGATGGCGACGCACTGGGCGCCCGGCGGAACCTTGTACAGCGCACTGACCGCCGTTCTGCCGTACCACGAACAAGATCCGCTGTACGGCCGGTACGACATGCACGCTCCGTCCTACAGCGTCTTCAACGAAGACGTCATCGGCCAGCAGGTCCCGCTTTATCTCTGCCCGTCGATGGCGCTTCGCCGCCCGGTTCCGGCAACCTCGTGCGGCGAGAAAAATCGGGCGCCCGGCAGCTATGCGGTCTGCACCGGGACGCAAAGCGGCTTCGGCCGGGTGCACAACGGCGCCATCGTGCCGCATTATGCTGGCCCGACGCAGTTTCGCGACATGCAAGACGGCGCCTCGCACACCTTCCTGGCGGGTGAGATCGACTACGGTCTGGAGAACTTTTTATGGTCGTCCGGTCCCTGTCAGGGGCAGCCCAAATACGGGACCGCCGTATGGGGCATCGGACATCCCGGGATGTCCATGGCCGCCACGGTGGGCTTGTTCAACAGCGACCGGCTGGTGAACGGCTTTGACGAATACGAAACCTTCCGCAGCGACCATCCAGGCGGCGTCCACTTCGCGATGACCGACGGCGCCGTGCGATTTGTCAGCGAAGTGATCGACGACCGACTGCTGGACGCCCTGGCCACCCGGGCCGGCGGAGAAGTCGCCACGGACTTCTGACTCGCAGCCTATGGGCGAGAGAAAGGCGAGGGAATGAAGGACAGCGTGCGACAGCGGGTCGCGGTTTCGCGAATGGCTCCGCTGCTGGTGCTTTTGCTCGGCTGCGGCGGAAGCGATGCGGGGCCGCCCCGCGTGGCGGTCGACGGCGAGGTCACGTTTGAGGGACGGCCGCTCGAGAAAGGCTCGATCTTGTTTATTCCCGCCGGAGAGTCGCGCGGTCCCCGGACAGGCGCCGTCGTCGAAGCGGGGCAGTATCGCCTTCCCCGGGAGCGAGGCCCCATCGTCGGCCAACTGCGGGTGGAAATTCGCGCCGAGTCGAAGCTCGACTACGACACCACCGAGCCCACGGAGTCGGTCCGGCACATCGGCGAGCCTCGCCCGCCGGGCGTCATCCCGCCGGAATACAACGAGCGGTCGATCCTCGCCGTCGAGACAACCGCGGAAGGCCCGAACTCTTTCGACTTTCATCTGCCGACACAACGGTGACCGAAGAAAGGACGCCATTCATGTCATTCAGATTCACGCTTATCGGATTGCTCTTGGCGAGCGGCGCTGCCGGGCGCGCCGCGGAGAACTGGCCGAGCTTTCAAAACGGCGGGAACACCTCCATCGAGGCTCAGCGTCTGCCGCTGAAATGGACTCCCACCGAGGGGGTCGCGTGGAGGGTCAGGCTGCCGGGATACGGCCAATCGGTGCCGATCGTGTGGGGGGACCGCGTGTACGTGACGGCCGTGGAAGGCGAGTCCAAGGAGACGAACGTCGTGCTGGCGATCGACGGCGAGACCGGCAAGCCGCTGTGGACGAAGACCTTTCCCGCGACCGTGCAAACCAGGAACAGCTACATGGTCAGCCGTGCGGCGCCGACGCCGCTGGCGGACGAGGAGGGTCTGTACGCCTTGTTCGAGAGCGGCGATTTACACGCGCTCTCGCACGATGGCCAGCCGCAATGGCGCCGCTCGTTCTTTGACAACGGCGACCGCGCGTTTCAGAACGGCCACGGCTATGGCGCCTCGCCCACGCAGACGGAGGACGCCGTGATCGTGCTGGTCGATCATCGCGGCCCTTCGTACCTGACGGCGATCGCCAAGCGGACCGGCCGGCCGCTCTGGAAGACCGGGCGGTCGCCGCGGTCCTCGTGGACCTCGCCGCAGGCGGCGCGGGTGG
>JAHWKJ010000561.1 GCA_019347905.1 Planctomycetota bacterium | reverse complement strand
TCGTCAGCGCCCACGGCTTCTGCTCCAGTCCCGTGCTGTGGGGGGATCTGGTGATCGTCAACGGCGACCACGACGGCGATTCGTACGTCGTCGCGCTCGACAAGGCCACCGGCGAAGTCGCGTGGAAGTCGCCGCGGCGCTACAAGACCCGCAGCTACGTCACGCCACTCGTTCGCGAGATTGGCGGCCGCCCGGAGCTGGTCTTCTCGGGCAGCAAGTGCGTCGTGGGACTCGACCCGCGCGACGGTTCCACGATCTGGTCGATCGAAGGCCCCACCGAGCAATTCGTCGCCTCGATGGTGGACGACGACGAAAAGTTCTACATGGCGGCCGGCTTCCCCACGCATCACGTGCTGGCCATCCGCCCCGGCGGCACGGGCGACGTCACCGACACCCACGTCGCCTGGCACTCGACGGAAGCGAAGTGCTACGTGCCCTCGCCCGTGGTGGTGGGCAAGTACCTGCTGGTCGCCGACGACCGCGGCACGGCCAACTGCTTCGACACCGGGACCGGCGAGCGGCTGTGGCAGGACCGCCTGGGACGGCAGTTCCACGCCTCGCTGGTGGCAGCCGGTGGCCTCGTGTATTTCGTCGCCGACGACGGCCTGACCCGCGTGGTCAAGCCCGGCCCGGAACTGAAGATCGTCGCCGAGAACGAGCTGGGCGAATTCAGCTACGCCTCCCCGGCCATCGCCGGCGGCCGGCTGTACCTCCGCGGCGAAGAGCACCTGTTCGCGATTGGCAGGAAGGCCTTGGCGGACGCGGGGAAATGAACAGATTATCTTCAGCGTGAATTCAGAGCCATGACTTTGCCATGAATCCCGGAGATTGCGGTCTCTGCACCGCTGAAGCTGATCTCATATTCGCGTCTGCGCGACAGATCGCATGCGACTTGGGCCATGAGTACGTTGGGACTGAGCACCTGAGTGTTGCACTCTTGCGCTCGACGGACGCCGAAGTCCAGCGCAAACTGAGCGCATGCGGCGTGTCAGCCGCTTTCTGCGACTCCGTGTTACAAAGGCTGGAAAGCATGCGGATCGATCAAAGGCTGCCAGCCTCATCGCTTCCATGGAGCCCAGTCGCGAAGGAAGTCATCTGCAACGCCTTGAGAATTGCCAGGGGCCAAATCAGCAGTATGGCTCTGCTGATGGCTTGGGCGGCAGACATCCATGCTCGGTCGCCTTGGATTTGTGAGTTGATGACGGCGAAAGGTGTTGTTGTGGAGCCGATTCTGCACGCCGCCGAGTAGCGGCCGCAGGGCGAGTCGCTCGATGCAGCGTTTCGACGGCATCGTTCTCGGGACCGGGCATAACGCGCTCGTTTTGCAGGCGTACCTGTGCCGGTGCGGCTTGAATGTCCTCTCGCTCGAACGGGCCGCTTCGCCGGGCGGCGGACTGGCGACGGTCGAGAACCCGCGGCGGCCGGGGTTCCTGCACAATACGCACTCGTTCTTTCACCGCGCGCTGACCGCGATGCCCTGGTATCGCGACCTGGAGCTGGAGCGGCGCGGGGCGCGATACATCGAGCCGGAGCTGAACGTCGCGATGATTCTCCGCGACGGGCGCTCGCTCCAGTGGTGGACCGATTTCGAAAAAACTTACGAGTCGTTCGCCCGCTTCTCAAAGCGCGACGCCGATGCGATGCGGCGGTGGCGCGACGAGTTTCGGCCGATTGTCGATTCGGTCCTCATTCCGGAGGCCCGCACGCCGCCGCTCGAACCGCAACGGCGGCGGGAACTGCTGGAACGTTCGGCGGCCGGCCGGTGGCTCCTCGAAGTGTCGGCCCTCTCGCCGCTGGAGTTCGTCCGCCGCGAGTTTGAAGACGACGTGGTCCGTGCGGGCCTCTTGTTCTTCAACGGGCTGCGGGAGGTGGATCTGCGGCTGGAGGGTTTCGGCCATTCGATCCCCGCGCTTGTGGCCGGGGAGCACATGGCGCAGATGTGCGTTGGCGGATCGGCCCGGCTTGCTGAAGCGCTGGTGGCGGACATCCGCGAACACGGTGGCGAAGTGTGGTGCGGCGTGGAGCTGCGAGCGATTCTGGTGCAGGACGGGCGGGCGGCGGGCGTGGAACTCGCGGATGGCCGGCGGCTCGAAATTGAAGCGACGGGGTTCGTCGCCTCCGGGCTGAACCCGCAGCAGACGGTGCTCGCGCTGCTGGATGCAAATGCCGCTCCTGCCGACGTGCGCGAACGGGCGGCGGGCTTCCGCTACAACCTGCTGGCCCCGCTGTTCGCGCTGAACGTGGCGCTCGCCGAGCCGCCGCGCTACGCCGCTGCCGAACTCGACCCGGAACTGGAGCGGGCCTTCATGGTCATTCTGGGGCTGGAGCGGTTCGGGCAATTCGAGGACATCGTCGCGGCCCACGAGCACGGCCGCATCCCGGAGACCGTGATGTGGGGCGCCTGTCCCACGCTGTTCGATCCCTCGCAGGCGCCGCCGGGCGGGCATACGGCTTTCATCTGGGAGAAGGTGCCGTACGCGATCGACGGCAACGCGGCGAACTGGGACCGGCTGACGGACGAACACGGCGAGCGGATGCTCGCGCTGTGGAGGGAGTACGCGCCGAATCTGGCGCGCGACGGCGTAGTGCTCGACCGCTTCTGCCGCTCGCCGCTCGACACGGAGCGCACGCTGCCCAACATGCGCTCGGGCGATCTCCTGATCGGGTCGTTCGCCGGCGGACAGGTCGGTTACAGCCGTCCGTTCCCCGGCGCTGGGCACTACCGGCTGCCGGGTGTGGACGGCCTGTACCTGTGCGGCGGCTCGACCCATCCGGGCGGAAACATCACCGGCCTGTGCGGCTCCAATGCGGCGGGCGCGATCGCGGACGATCTGGGCCTCGAGCCGTGGTGGGAGCGCATTGACGTCGAGGCGGCCCTCCGCAGCGCGTAGATCGAGCCAAGCACGCGGCCCGCGCACGATGGCGACCCGAATGCCCGGAATCGCGGATTTGGATTCATTTCCGAAATTTGCCGGGATCGGGGTTGTGCCTCCGGCTCAGGTTTCCAAAATCTGGGCATGGGGTGTTCGCGCGCGGGTAAATCGCGGGAGCGCCGGAATGCTTGCAGATTCATAGCACAGGAGGAACTCGCGATGCTGAACGTCAGCAGTGCCGCCGCCGGACATCTGGCCCAAGTCCTCGAACAGGCCCCCGGCGACGCGGTCGTCCGGCTGGAGCCGCAGGGGAACGCCCTGGCGATGACGCTGGGCGAACCACGTCCCGAAGACACCACGTTCCAGCACGACGAGAAGACGGTGCTGGCCATTTCGCCGCCCGTCGCCCAAGCGCTCTCCGAGCGCACGCTCGACCTGCAGGAGACGCCCCAGGGGCCGCAGTTGTCGATCAGCTAATCTGCTCCTGCCATCACTTTCAATGGTCTAGCTCCGACGACTTCTTCACGCGTCGCAGATCGTCGGCGTATACTGGGATTGCACACATTCTGTCATCCCAGGTTCCGCACCGATGCAGGCGTATTCGATCATTGGATGGATTGTTGCACTAGCAGCGATGCTTGCGGCCGCCGCTCCGCGGTCGCTGGCGGCGCAGGCGCGCGATCCGTACCGGGCCGTGCGGCTCAAGATGGTCGAGGAGTTTATCGAGCAGGAGGGCGTGCGGAACCCGCGCGTGCTGGAGGCGATGCGGACCGTGCCTCGGCACGAGTTCGTGCCCCGCTCGCTTGCTTCGCGGGCCTACACCGACGGGGCGTGGCCCATCGGGCATGGGCAGACGATTTCGCCGCCCTTCATCGTCGCCTACATGACCGAAACCATCGACCCGCAGGAAACGGACCGCGTGCTCGAGATCGGCACCGGCAGTGGGTACCAGGCCGCCGTGCTCTCCGGGCTGGTGCAGGATGTCTACACCATCGAAATCGTCGAGCCGCTGGGGCGGCAGGCGGAGCGGCGGCTGGAGCTCCTCGGCTACGACAACGTGCACGTCAAAGTGGGCGACGGCTACCAGGGCTGGCCCGAGCATGCGCCCTTCGACAAGATCATCGTCACCTGCTCGCCCGAGAAAATCCCGCAGCCGCTCGTCGAGCAGCTCAAGGAAGGCGGGCGGATGATTATTCCCCTGGGCGAACGTTACCAGCAGGTGTTTCACCTGTTGGAGAAGAAGGACGGCCAACTCGTCCGCCGGCGGCTGATTCCCACGCTGTTCGTCCCGATGACCGGCATCTCCGAGGAGCGGCGCGAGGT
>JAHWKJ010000066.1 GCA_019347905.1 Planctomycetota bacterium | reverse complement strand
CCGGACCCGCGAATCCCACCTGCGCACCCGTCCCACGCTGGATCGTCGCATCGACGGCAAGCTCCACGCACGCCGCTCCGAGCGCACGCCGGATCTTGTTCTCGTTGGCCTCGTGGTCGCCGCGGATCAGCACGGCCACCGGCTCGTCGTCCGCGAGGTAGATCAGCGTCTTGATCATCTGCTGCGGACGGCACGACAAGAGCCGGCTGACCTGCTCGATGCTGGTCGCGTCGGGCGTGTCCACTTTGCGCAGCTCGCCGACCGTCGGTGAGGTCTCGATCGGCGGCGGCTGACGGCCGGTCTCCGCGCGTTCGAGGTTCGCCGCATAACCCGTCTCGCGGCAGCGGACGATACGGTCTTCGCCGTTGGCGGCCGGCACCATGAACTCGTGCGACGCATCGCCGCCGATGGGGCCGCTCTCCGCCTCCACCGGCAGGTAATCCAACCCGCAGCGGGCGAAGATGCGGCAGTACGCGCGGTACATCTTGCGGTAGGCCTCGTCGAGCTGCGCGAGGCTGGTGCCGAAGCTGTAGGCGTCCTTCATCAGGAATTCGCTCGTCCTGAGCACGCCGAACCGCGGCCGCTCCTCGTTGCGGAACTTCGTCTGGATTTGATACAGCGTCAGCGGCAGTTGCCGGTAGCTGGAGATGTGCCGCGCCACGAGGTCGGTGACGACCTCCTCGTGCGTCGGTCCCAGCGCCACGTGCACCTTGCGGTCGCCGCGCGAAAGCTCGAAGTTGATCAGCACATTGCCGAAGGCTTCGCGGCGGCCGGTGCGCTCGAAGAGCTCGATCGGCTGCAGGGCCGGCATGTGGAGTTCGAGAGCCCCGGCGGCGTCCATCTCTTCGCGGACGATCTGTTCCGCTTTGCGCAGCGCCCGCCAGCCCAGCGGCAGGTACGTGTAAGCCCCCGCCATCAACTGCCGGATGAGGCCCGCGCGGAGCATCAGCCGATGGCTGGGAATCTCGGCATCCGCCGGATTCTCCTTCATCGTCGGGATGAACGTCTGCGACCAGCGCACGGGGGTGCTTCCTTTCAAGGGATGACGGACTGACGCAGGGCCGCTGTTCCCTGTGCTGCGCGCGAAGTGCCAAAGGCGGTGTGGCGCGAAGCCCGAGCGGCTGAAGGACGATCTTAGCACACCGTCCCGGCCGATGCAGCGGGTCGCATGGGCGGTGGCCCGACGCGTGGAGCTGGGAATCGCCCACGGAGTCATCTGGGGTTTTCCCGCTTTCCAGCCCGTTCGGCTGCGGTATCCTCCCTCATCTCCCCCAGGCATGAGGCGGAGTGAGCGCGGCGAATCGCGAGGGTGCGTCGATGACGTTAACGGACTGGCTCCGGCGGCTGCGCATTTCTCCGCGCCCCCCCCCGTTTCCCTCGCCGACGCCGCCGCGGGTTTCCGCCGCCTTGGACGCTCATTGAAACGCTGGAAGATCGCGCCGCGCCCAGCGACACAATCGGCGCGCTGCTGGGATTGGGAATTGCCGGTGAGATGCTCCGCCCTGCGCTCCATCAACACGCGCCGACTGCGGCCGAAATCGCGTCGCCGGACGGTGGCTCGGGAAGTGCACTCGCGGCGCGAGTCGATTTAGCGCGACCATCGGATGCCGCGGCAAGTTCACTTCCCAGCGCGGGCAGCGCGATCCTCTATGTCCCGACTGACGAGGCTCGCGTCCCCCGCACTGGTGATGAAGCGGACCTCTTAGCGCTCGATGCACTCGACATCGTCTTTTCATCGGTCGCGGCCGAGGGCTCTGCGAGCGCTTTCGTCCGCTCCGGAAACTTGGTCGAGTTGACTGAGCCGGAACGCCCGCCCGCGACGCCGCCTGCAATTCCGAGCTCGTCCGGCATCGGCGCCGCGCCGCCGGCGATCTCGAGCGGACTGCTGGTTCCGCCGGCAACCCGCAGCCTCCCGTCGCCTGGTGGAAATGCCACTGTCGAAGGGGGTGCCGCTACGGGTCCAGGCGGCGACGGTTCGGAGGCGACCGGTTCAACGGAGCCGGCCACGTTCTCCGTCAGCAGTCTGTCCACCGTCACCGTCGCGGCCGGTTTCGATCAGCCCTTGGAAATCGGCGACATGGGCGAACTCATCTTCACCCGCGACGGCGATACCTCCAGCGATCTGACGGTATTCTACACGGTCTCCGGCACCGCCACGCCCGCGACTGACTACGAAGAGCTTCCCGGCAGCGTCACCATTTTCGCCGGCGCCACGAGCGAAAGCATCGGCGTGTTCACCATCGACGACACGTTGATCGAAGGCGATGAGACCGTCGTCGTCACGCTCTCGACCGATGCGTCGTACACGGTCGGCTCACCCGACACGGCCACGATCACGATCATCGACGACGAATCCGGCGGCGGAACGCCCACCGTCACCATCGCGGCCAGCGCCCCGGAAGCCTCCGAAGATGGCCTGTTGGTGGGCGGCTTCCTCGTCGAGCGCAGCGGCGATACCACGTCCAATCTCGACGTCTCCTACACCGTCGACGGCACGGCCACGCCCCTCGACGATTACACGCCGCTCGCGGGCGTCGTCACCATCTTCGCGGGCGACACGAGCGCCGTCATCGACGTGTTTGCTGCCGACGACACAGTGAGCGATCCGGACGAGACGGTGATTGTCACGCTCTCGACCGATCCCGCGTACACCGTCGGCTCCCCCGACACGGCTACGGTTACGATCATCGAAGACGGCAGCGGCGGCAACCTGTCCACCGTCACGATCGCCGCCAGCCAGCCCACAGCCCGCGAGGACGGGACAGCCAACGGGGAGTTTCTCGTCAGCCGCTCCGGCGGTGACACGACGCTGAGCCTCACAGTCTCCTACACGATCGGCGGCACCGCCGGCGCCGGCGATTACCAGTCGCTCGCCGGCAGCGTCACGATCCCCACCGATGCGCTCAATGCGCCCATCGCCCTCGTTGCGCAGGACGACAAGGACGTGGAAGTCGACGAGACGGTGATCCTCACCCTCGCCGCCAGCGCCGCGTACACCATCGGCAGCCCCAGTGCGGCCACGGTGAAGATCATCGACGACGAGCCGCCGCTGGTCTCGATCGCCGCCAACGATCCCGACGCCTGGGAAGACCCGCTGGATCCTGGCGAGTTCACCGTCTCCCGCGTCGGCAACACGGAGAATGACCTCACCGTCTGGTACGCCGTCGACGGCACCGCGAAGCCCGATAACGACTACAACGCGCTGCCCGGCAGCGTGACGATCCTGGCCGGCGCGACGAGCGCATCGATTGTCGTGACTCCGCGCGATGAGACCGTGGACGACGCCGACGAGACGGTGACCCTCACGCTGCTGGAAGAGCCGACGAGCTACACGGTCGATGTGCCGGCCTCGGCGACGGTCACGATTCATGAGGACACGGGCGACACGGAAACGATCGTCAGCATCGCCGCCGCCGTGCCCGAGGCGTATGAACGCCACCAGTACGAGGGCGCCTTCACCGTCAGCCGCGACGGTGACCTGACCGCCGACCTCGCCGTGTCGTACGCCGTCACCGGCACGGCTTCGCCCACAGGCGATTACGTCGCGCTCTCCGGCAGCGTGCTGATTCTCGCGGGCCAGACCGCGGCCGACATTCTCGTGCGGCCAGCCGACGACGGCTCGATCGAGCCGCGAGAGTTCGTCGACGTCACCCTGTCTGCCGATCCCGCCTACGTTGTCGGCGCCGGGGCGGCGAGCGTCTCCATCGTGGACGACGACACGCCGGTGACGATCGACAGCACCGACGCGCTCGCCTCCGAAACAGGCTCTAACGGGGCCACGCTCACCGTGACCCGCGCCGGCGACACGTCGGAAGATGTCGACGTCTACTTCGTTCTGGGCGGCACCGCCCGCGAAGGGGCCGACTACGAGTCGCTGCTCTCCTACGTCACCATCCTGGCCGGGCAGACCGCCGCAGCGATTTCGATCGTCGTGATCGACGATGCCTGGGACGAAGGTGACGAAAGTGTTGAGCTCTTGCTCGCGCCCGGCCTCGACTACACAACCGGCGCACCCGACACCGCGACCGCGATCATCGCCGACGACCCGCTCGACTCCGGCCCCGTGGTCACCGTGGCGGCCGCAGCCAACGCCTCGGAAAGCGGTCCCACGTCCGGCGAATTCACCTTCAACCGCACGGGCGATGTCTCGGCCGGCCTGACAGTTCCATACAACGTGTTCGGCGACGCCGAAGCGGGCAACGACTACACGGCCCTGTCCGGCACGGTCACGTTCCTCGCAGGTTCGTCCACGGCGATGGTGCCGCTCGCGCCCATCGATGACGGCGACGCCGAAATCGACGAAGCTGTGAATCTGGTCCTTGCTGAGGGCGCAGCCTACGACATTGGCGGCGCATCGGAAGCGACGGTGACGATTTCCGACAACGAACAGCTCGTGTGGATCGAAGCCAGCGACCCGGACGCCGCCGAGGCCACGCTCGATCCCGGCGAATTCACGGTCCACCGCCTCGGCCCGACCAACCTCGCGGTCGATGTGTTCTACACGGTCAGCGGCACGGCCCGCCCGGATGACGACTACGAGCCACTCCTCGCCAGCGTCACAATTCCAGCCGGCCAGAACGAAGCGGTGATCGTGCTGGATCCCTTCGACGACGGGTTCCTGGAAGGCGACGAGACCGTCGAGCTGACGATCGACCCCGATCCGGCCTACGTCGTCGGCCTGCTTGCCACCGCCACAGTCACGATCCAGGACGAGTCCACCGACACCGGCTCCGTTATCTCCATCGCGGCGAACATCCCCGCAGCCTTCGAAGCCGGCGAGCTGCCCGGCCAGTTCACCGTCACCCGCACCGGCGACACGTCGGGTGAGTTGTGGGTCAACTACTCCGTCAGCACGGCGTCGGGCCAGGCCACTCCCGGCGACGGCACCGGCCCGAATGACGATTACCTGACGCTCTCCGGCCAGGTCCGCATCTTCCCCGGCGACTCCAGCGCCACAGTCGACGTTCTGCCGTTCGATGATGCCATCGGTGAAGACGAGGAACTGGTCCAGGTGACGCTGCTCGCCAGCACGGGCGCGCTTTACGATCTCGCCCCCGCGATCACGGCTGCCGTCGTCATCGTCGACAACGACAAGCCACGGGTGGATCTGGACATCGATGCTGACAATAGCGGCGCGATCGATCGGACTGAATCGGAAGAGCGTGCCGAGGGTACATTCCCCGGCAGGATCATCGTGCTCAAAGACGTCGTGCCCGCCGAAATCCACGTGACCCCGAACGGCCACGACCTGACCGGTTACCGCCTGCGGGTCACGCCGGAGGAGCCGGAGGAAATCAGGCTTTGGGCAGACGCAAACAAGGAAACGCCCTTGCCCTCGTCGTTTATCATCGGGACCGACACGATCCCGGAGACGATCTACGTGGAAGGAATCGCCCAAGGTCAAGGCCAACTGCTCCTAAGCCTGACCAACCCCAATGATGAGAGCGATCCGAACGCCACGGGTGATCTCGTGCGTTACACGGTGTTGTCCTTCGATCTTATCGCCTTCCGACCGCAGAGCGAAGGGCCTCGTTACGGCAGGCCATTGGCACGCACCCTTGTTCCCGCAGAATATGAAGATGCCGTCGGGATCCGCAGAAACGGCGACGACGACAATGACGACGGTGTTGGCGACTACCTCGCGACAACCCAAGCTGTCGGGAATGAGAACGACCTCATCGAAGTCCAGCTCTCGATGCCACCGTCGCAGGGCATCACGTATGTACTGGAGCGCTCATCGAGAAGCATCAACGTGTGGCCTCACTTTACCAAGGCGATGCCTTCGGGAACGTACCTGACTCCGGAGACTGGCGACTCCGTCGAGATTTCCCGTCGCACCGAACACGGTACGCCCACCCTTTGGATCGAATGGGCTTCCATGGCTGCTTCGGATAAGCAAGCTCAATTGCGGCTCCACGTACGCGACGCAGTGCAGGGGCACAACGTTTATTCTACGGCACTCACGTTTCGTCCGTTCCTGTCGACCGCCATCTTCCTTGGCGGCGAGAACCAAGACCCCTCAGACCCGATTCCAACTGAGCATGCTGGCAACTATGGCCTGTTTCAGACCGCGATTGAAGAGTATCGCAATGGATACGACGTCCACATGTTCAATGAGGACCATGTCGCAGCGACTGGTGCTGGCGCCGCATTCGAAGAAGTTGTATCGGCCATCCGCGACCGAGTGGTGACTGAGGTCGCAATCGTCGGATACAGCCACGGCGCCGGGTCGACGTATCATCTCTCCAGGGCGCTGTCCGGGAATCGTCACATCCTGCCGCCGTTCCAACTCGTCTTTTCATCATATATATTGATGCGATTCAGAATGACCACGAGGGAGATATTGACTCCGAGAGCAGAAAGCCTCGCGGATCGCGATACCATCTCAATCAATACGAGCGGAACTCCATTTTGCTGGCAGGAACGCCCACTGCCGGCGCGGAGGAGAACGTCAATCGCACCTCACTGGGAGTCGGACATGAAACGATCGACGACCACCCAGCCGTGCGGTCGCTCCTGAAATGGCGATTCGAGTTGTACGTTCGGCCATTCCAACCCCTTCAATCATGAGCGGTCGACCCATGGCACAGCTGCCGGAGCCGACGTGGGCTGTATCCGTCGCAGTGAGTTGCGTGTTCGCCTTGCAAGCCTTGCTGTATCATGCGAGACCGGCGTTTGGCCAGGATCAGCGGGAAGTAAGGGCGAAGGCGTTGATCGAAGCAGCGGCTGTGAGGCACGCCGAAACTCGCAAGGCGCATCCACTGATCGAGGGGTTGTTCCGGTCCTTGCCCGGGGCACTGATGGCGGTCAACTATTGCGCGGATGACGAGACGCGCGCTGAGACCACGGCGCTGATCGTCTCCTCGATCGAACACGCGCGGGAGGGGGGGATCGCTGATGCAGTGTTCCTGAACATCCTGCTCGAGATCACGCCACCCCATGTGGTCGTTGCGGCCGTGGTTCCTCATGCGGGTCCGGATGGACGTCTGGCCGGGCTGCTCCAAGACGCCGATAATCCTGTGCGAAAGCATATCGAGGGTCAAGCCCCCCAAGGTCCCGCAGGAGCTCCAGATTTTCGTCACTACGCCGCGTATCTCTTCTCACAAAGTCCACAAGAGCCGGCCGCGGTGCTGGTAGAACATATGTTCCGAAGCGATCCCGGTCAGGCGCTCAAAGTATTTATGGACCTCGAATTGCTGATGAAGCACCCCCTTGCCCGGATGGACAAAGCGCTACCCAGTGGCATAAGTCCGCTCAAGCGGCTCCTGTATATGGAGCATGTTGTGGGCGACGTGCTCTGGCACGAGAGGCACGGGATCCGAATTGAGCCTATGCGTGCGGAAGCTGCGCGAGCCGAGCTGGCGAAAGGTGCAGCACATGCGATGTGGTGGGCGCGGTTGTACGTGGCCGAGATTCTCGTGCAGCATCCGGAGTTTCAGACGCCGGAACTCGTCGAGCGGCTGAAGGCCGACAAGCATGAGCTCGTCCGGCTCGCCATCACCCGCCCCGAACGCGAAGGCCAGTGACGCGAAGAGCAATCGCGGCAGGAAGAGAATCCCGACACGCCACCCGCGACCCCCCCGGCGGCGAATGGGGATTGCAGAGGCGAAGCGGATCGCAGCGGGCGCGCTGCGTTTCGCGGCCGCTGTGCGTTACCGCGGCAGGCTACGTGAGGAACGGCAGCAGGCTGAGGCCGTTGATGCGGGCGGCGACGGCCAGGCCGATCTGGAACAGGTTTTCCTGCGACTGCAGGCCCAGGATCGCCTCGGAATAATCGGTCGATTCGAGGCTGGCCGTGATCCGCTCAACCTCGAGCTGCACGCCGGCGAGGCGGCTGGTGAGGGCTTCGAGGTTCTCCGCCCGGGCCGCGTGTTGCCCCACCGATTCGAGCACGCCGCCCACGCGCTGCTCCAGGCCGGCCAGCGCGTTCTGAAGCTGTTGGCCCCGCGGGTCGGCGGTGAGCGTCGTGTCGCGCAGCGAGTCGCGGAGGTCGATCAGCACGTCGAAGACGTTGCCGAAGACGCGGTCGCCGGCAAGGAAGGTTTCCACGGTCTGCCCGCGGGCGATGATGGCGCGGGCGTCGTCGTTGGCGCCCTGGTAAGCGATCTGGAGCGGTCGGCCCGCGGCGTCGGCCGACGTTACGACGAAGGGGTCGCGGTCGGTGCCGGTGCCGCCGAACAGTGAGCGGCCGTCGGAGAGCTTCGTGTTGGCGACCGTCAAGAGCGTGCCCAACAGCTCGTCGACCTGCTGGGCGAGGGCCTCGTTCACCTCCTGCTCGCTGGCGGCGACGTTCGACGAGGAGCTGGCTTCCAAGGTGATCTGCGTGGCCTCGGTGAGGAGCTGGCGGACGTCGAGCATCCCGTCGACGCTGGCCTCGATGAGGAAGCCGGCGTCGCGGATGTTCTCGCGGTTGACGTCGAAGCGGATCGTCTGCGCCCGGTTGCGGACGATCTCCGCGGCGCCGATCGGATCGTCCGACGGCCGCGTCAAACGCAGGCCGCTGGAGATCTGCGACTGAAAGCGCAACAGTTCGGCGTTGTTCCGCTGAATGTTGCGGAGCGTCTGGTTGATCTGAACCTGAGGGGTGACGCGCATGTTGAAGGTTGAGGGTTGAGGGTTGAGAGTTGAGGGTTGAGGGAGGGTGGAGGGTCAGAAAGAGACGAACGCCGCTTGCGTCCGACCCTCAACCCTCAACTCTCAACCCTCAACCAGTTCGGGCGGCGGCTTCAAGACGGGGGCCGAGGCTTTGCGGGGATCATTTCCGCCTGGGAAGTCCCCAGACCGCTCGGCACCGGCCCCCGTTCTGGAGACGCCGCAAGTTATGCAATCTGCAGCAGTGAGTCGAGGGCCTCGTTGACGGTGGAGATGAAGCGGGCAGCGATCTCGAACTGGCGCTGGAAGCGGATCATTTGCACCAGCTCTTCGTTGGGATCGACGCCCGAGATGCCCTGCCGTTCGGCTTCCAGCCGCTCGGCCAGGAGCTGGCTCGTCTCCTGCAGGTCGGTCAGCGAGCGGACCTCGATCGACACCTCGTCGATAATTGTGCTCGTAAACTGCAGGAAGGTCTGCGTGCCGCCGGCCAGCCGCTGGCTGTCGCGCAGAGCCACCAGCGTTTCCAGATGCAGCCCTTCGCCGACTTCGCCGCCGCGGCTGGTCGCGATGCGGTCGGCATCGTTCAGGATGTCGCCGTTGACTCGGATGTTCGAGGCGTCGTCGCCGGCGAAGAACGTGTTGAGGCCCAGCGCCGTCAGGATGCCGGCGGTGTCGGGCCGGCCGATGACTTCCGACGAAAAACTCTCGCCGGCGGCCGCGTTTCCGGCCGTAAAGCTGACGGTCACGCGGTCGGCCACGTCAATGGCCTCACCGGGAGTGTAGCCGGCCCCGACATCGAGCGTGGCAATGATGTTGTTCGACAAATCTCGGACCTCAACCTGCAGGCCCGGTGTCTGGCCGATGACGCCCGTGCCGAGGAACGTGAACGTGAAGTTGTCGTTGTCCGGCCCGGTATAGACGCCGCCGATAGTGGGCGTGGTGGTTGTGGCCGCCGTGAGGCCGCTGGTATCGGGCGCGGCCTCGAAGCCGCCGGCGAAATCGACCGCAAAGCCGGGGTTGGCCCGCACGGTGATTTGACCCGTCTGGGTGTTGACCAGCGCGTCGATGTTGGCGACGGCGGCCAGCGCGTCGGAAAGGCTGGTGGCCGGATTGGGCGCCGGCGGCGAGGCCGTCCCCAGCCGCTGCTGCGCCGGATCGACCAGCACTTCCGCAATCGTCCGCTGCCCCGTCGAGAGATCGGTGACGCCGACGAACAGCGAACCCGCCTGCGGCGGAAACGTCAGGTCGGCGTCGTTCAAGAGCGCGTTCACGTCGCTCACCGGCCGCTGCGAAGTGACCGACGTGATGGGGGCGCCGACGCCGTGGCCGGTCGCCTGCACCGGATCGAAGGCCAGGATCAGCTCGCGGGCGAGCGTCTCCAGCCGGTCGAGCGTTTCGGGCAGCACCTCGTTCCGCAGCCGAAGCTGGGCGTTCAAGCGGCCGCCATTGAGTTGCACCGGCGTGTCGGTGTCGACGGTCTGCACGGTGGCCTGGCCGTTGGGATCGAAGACGACTTCGATGTCGAGCGCCCGGTTCGAGACGACCAGCGGCAGCCCGCTGGCGAAGACCGACAGCTCGCCCGGCGACTGCTCGACGAGCTGCACGTTGATCCGCTGGGCGAGATCGTTGACGAGCTGGTCGCGCTGGTCGCGGAGGTCGTTGGCCTGGGCCCCGCGGTTCTCGCTGCGGCGAATCTGCTCGTTCAGGTTGGCAATGCGAGAAGACAGCGAGTTGACCTCGCGAACGGTGCTTTGGATTTCCGTCCGCAGGCTGACCTGGGTCTCGCGGAACTCCAGCGTCAGGTCGTTCAGCTCCTGCGTCAGCGCCGCGGCGTCTTTGGCGACCACCTGCCGGGTGGCGGAATCGTCCAGCCGCACCGTCAGTTGTTCCAGGCGGTTGAACAGGTTCTGCACCAGGTTGGTGACCGAGCCCTGATCGACGGCCAGCCGCGACTCCATTCGGAAGAAGCCATCGAGCTGCCGGTCGATGTCGCCGGAGACCGATTGCTGGCGGGTGAGGGTGGCTTCGATGACCTCGGCGCGGGCGCGGCGGATTTCCATCACCTGCACGCCGCGTCCGAAGGACAGATTGCCGAGCTGGAACGGCGTGCGCGTGCCCAGCGAGGCAATCTGCCGGTGGTAGCCCGGCGTGTTCGCGTTGGCGACGTTATTCCCGATGGTATCCAGCGCCCGCTGACTGGTCTGCAGGGCTGAGATGCCGGTGAAGAAGCTGGTCACTTAGCCACCCATTTCGATGAGGGAGTGACCGACGGACTCCTGTCTCGCGCCGGCCGAGTCGTAGCTTTCCCCGCTCGCGCCGTCCGTGGTGAGCGCCGCCAGAACCTGGCGAGTGATTTCCACCGATTGATGCACCATCGCCGCATTCTGGCTGTTGAGCCGCTGCGCTTCCTCCGCCATTTCGAGCAGGCGGTCGCGGCAGTCGAAGAGCCACTCGGACTCGCGCTCCGGGAGCGCCTCGGCCACACTCCTCAAGGTGATCGCCTCCCCTTCCTGATCGAAGGAACGGGCGAAATCTTGCAGAAGTCGGGCGCGCTTTTCCCGGAGTTCTTCGGTGGTGCGGGTGATGTCGACCTGCCGCTCGAGGGCGCGGCTGAAGCGGTCGAGGTCGTTTTTCAAGAGGGCGGCGCGGACGTCGCGGAGCGTGACCAGCGTATCGGAGAGCACCTCCTCTTCCTGCCGCATGTGGTCGATAAAGGCTTGCGGCGAAAAGGCTTGCGCCTTTCGAGGTGCGATAGTAGGCATGGCGTCACCGTAGCTGGTTCTGGGACTCGAAGTAGCGGGAGAGGAGGTCCGCGATGCCCAGTGTGCCGGACTCGCCGATCTCCTGCCCGAGGAACAACTCGAACAAGCCCCCGTAAACGCCGGTGGGATCGCTGCCGAATAAACTGCCGCTCTCCAGCGTGCCCTGCATCTCCTTGAGGAGCATGGAGGCGAACACGCTTTCGAAGCCTTCGGCGGCTTCCCGGACCTGAATGCTTTCGCCGGCCTTGTGCAGGGCGGCCAGATCGCGACCGTGGATTCCCAGCATTTCGGTGGTGGGGATGCCCGGCGCTCCGAGGGGGCTCACAGCGTCCATTCTGCGTTCCTCGATTATACGTGGGTTGATTTTGGAGAAACAACGGGCCGGGCGCCGCAGTTCAATAGAACTGGCCCGCGCCCGGCGACATTAGCGGTTGTTCGCGTTTGATCGAAACGGGTGGACAGTTGGACTGAAGCGCGTTTACGGCAAACTTCGTGCGGATGACCGCCGCCCGCTTTACATGATCACCAGCTTGGCGTGGAGCGCCCCCGATTCCTGCAGCGCCTGGAAAATGGCGATCAGGTCGCGGGGGAGCACACCCAGGGAGTTGAGCGCCCGTGCGAGTTCCGCCACGGTGAACGACCGGCGGACCACGTTCAGCTTGTCGCCTTCGACAATCGCCCCGGGAAAGAACGCACCACCCGGGAAGGGCGGCGGGGCGGGCGTCGGCGGCAGACCGAGCAGCGCCTGTGCCGCCGGTCCCGGCTGGGGCGGGGTGGCCGGCCCGATGGGCCGGATGACCAGATTCCCGTGCGCAATCGCCACCGTGCTGATCTTCACGTCCTGGCCGACCACGATCGTGCCCGTGCGCTCGTTGATCACCACGCGGGCTTCGGTGTCCGGAATGATCTCCAACTCGCCGATCTCGCTGATGAACGTCACGACGTCGCGCATGTATTTCGGCGGGATGAGCACCTCGATCGTTCCGGCATCGAGCGTGCGGGCGATTTCCTGGGGGATGTCGGGCAGGCCGAGCGGGCCGGCGGCCTTAGGCGGCGGGAAGGGCCACTCCGGCTCGACGTGCGTGCTCACCTGCCGCGTCACCACGCCATTGGTATCCTTGCGCAGCAGCGTGATCGCCGGCGGAACTCCGGGCGGTGCCGTTGGCGTTCCGAAATCGAAGCGGGTGTTGATCGCGTCCGCGACGAGCTTGGCCGTCGCGTAGTCCGGTTGGTGCAGCAGGAACCGCACGTGGCCGTCGTGCTGGAGTTCGCCCAGGGCCTCGCGTTCGACGATGGCGCCGCGGGCGATGCGGCCGACGGTGGGGTGGTTCCGCAGGCCCCCAATCTGAGGCAGCAGCGACAGGTCGAATCCGCCGACGGAGACCGGCCCCTGGGCGACGCCGTAGACTTCGCCGTCGGCACCCTGCAGCGGCGTCAACAGGAGCGTTCCGCCTTCGAGGCTCCTGGCCGTATCGATGACCGACACGACGACATCGATCCGGCTGCCTTCGCGGGCGAATGGCGGCAATTCGGCCGTCACCATCACCGCGGCGATCGAGTCCGACTGGAAGACGTTGTCTTCGAGGTCCTGCCGGGCGATCTTCGTCACCACGTTCAGCTTGCGGAGCATATCGATGGCAAGCTGCCGCGTGGCCAGACTCTGCTGCCGCGCCCCCGTGCCATTGAGGCCTACCACCAGCCCAAGGCCGTAGAGCTGGTTGGAACGGGCGCCTTCGATGTCGGTGATGTCCTTGAGGCGGACGTCGGCGCGGGCGGGTGAGGCGATCGCCAGCGTCAGTGCGCAGAAAAACACCAGCGGCCGAAATGACCAATGACCAATGACCAATGACCAATGTTCGCGCGTTCGGGGCTTGTACACCCGGCGGCTGACGCCGCTCGGCACGCCAGTCTGACCGCGGTCCGCGACTCCCGGTTCCAGGCATTGGTCATTGGTCATTGGTCATTTCCCTCCGGAGTCCAAACCGCGCCGGCCGTCGGAGCCATCGTTCGTCGATCGGGAAGCGTGCGATCGCGGTGGATTGCTCATTCGTCACTGGTACTCGGTACTCCCTACGCGGTACGAAGTCGCCCATCAGTACGGCCAAACCCGGTTCAGCACGCGGCTGAACCAGCCCGGGCGGGTGAACTGCGTCTCCAGGCCGCTGCCTTCGTAGTAAATGTGAAAGTTGCCGACGTTCCGCGAGCGGACGAAGTATGTGCTGTCCTCGAACAGGATGTCGTCGGGCCGCACGAGTCCCGTCACGCGAATGATCCGCGACTCGCCGATGAGCGTCGTCGTCCTCGTGCCTTCGACGAGCATCGTGCCGTTGGGCAACACGTCGATGACTACCACCGTAATGGCGGCGTTCAGGTCGCGTTCGCTGTCGAACTCCGAGTTGGTCTCGAACGAGCGGTTCGAGTTGTCGTTGAGGTTGAACTCGGCGGCGGCGACTTTGGTCACCGTGTCGCCGGAGAGGGCCCCGTCGAAGTCGAAGTCGCGCTCGAGTTCCGTATCCTTTTCGAGGGTGCGATCTTCCTCGATATCGATTTCCAGCGATTCCTCGATCTGGATCGTGATGATGTCGCCGACGTTGCGCGGGCGGTTGTCGGTGAACAGGAACGCCGACCGCCGGTGGCGGCGCTTCCACAGTGACTCGGCCCGGAGATCGGCATCGGAAACAATCGCCGTGGCCAGGCCGGCAAACACGCCGCTCCAGCCGAGCAGCTTCAGTGTGTGAAAGAGACTGCGTCTGCGGCTCATAGCGGGACCTCCACCTGGTGGCGGTTGAGAACCTTTGCGAGGACGGTGCGCTTCGACTCGACGTTGCGGACGCGGATCGTCTCGCCGAGGCGGCCGTCTTCCAGCGCCTCGCCGACGACGATCACGGTCATCAGGCCGCCCACCGTCGCCAGAAGCTGCACGCGGTCGCCACGGTGGACCAACACCGGCCCGCCGATGCCGAGGCCGGTCGGATCGCCGATGTGATTGCGGCGGACGACCTCCAGCGGGCGGATGCTTTGGCCGGCCGTCTGTCCGACCACGTCCTGGAGTCGCGTGTAGTAGCTGGCAAGCTGCCTCACGTCGCGGCGGTCGAGGTACACGTCCTCGGCGGTGATCGGCTGCCCGCGGGTAATGGGCCGTTGGGCCAGCACCACCGACTGCATGTACTTCACGTCGAGGAACACCGCCACTTCCGCGAGGGATTTTCCGCCCTCGACAATCGAGACGGCGAACTGAGTTCGGCCCAGCGGCGGCCAGGGAGAGCGCAGCTCAGGAACCAGCGTCGCGCCGGCGACGCGAGGCAGGAGCGCCGTCGGAATCATGACCGGCCGGGCCAGTTCGATTTCAATGTCGCTCTCGTCCCACGGCAGCCGCTGCATCACGAAGGAGCGCGTCGCTTCAAAGATGAGTTGCGAAGCGGGATCGGCCGTCGCCTGAGGTTCCACACCGCTCGCATCGTCCGCCGCTCCGGCCGCCAGTTCGCAGCCCACTCCCGACACTTCGAACGTTCCGCGTGCGAGTCCCGTCAGCCGCAGTCGAAACGCGACCTGCGCCGCGGCGATCGAGCGCGTCTGACCGTGTTTCGGTGCGATGTCGATGTCGCAACCGGCGATGCGGGCGCGGAGCGTCTCGTCCCCGCCCTCGACCACCGCGATATCGGCGATGCGCACGATCTTCCCCGGCGGAAGCGCGGCGGACGCGCGCAGCCGCACTTGCACGGCTTCCGTCGTCGGACCGGCAGCGGCAGCGACCTGCATGGCCACCGGCTCGCCGGCTGCGGCGAATGCCGCGGCGACGATGCACAGCGCCGCCGCCAACGAGACGATGTGATGACTCAAATGGCGTCTCATGCCTGGCCTACCTCACCATGGCGTTGGCGGTCTCGAGCATCCGGTCGCTGGTGAGCACGGCCCGCTGGCTGGCCTCGAAGGCCCGCTGGGCCGTAATGAGCTGGATCAACTCGCTCACGACCTCGACATTCGACCGCTCGAGAAAGCCTTGCTGCAAAAAGCCCAGCCCGTCCTGACCGGGCGTGCTTTCGATGGGCGGCCCGGAGGCTTCTGTCTGCGAAAACAGGTTGCGGCCTTCGGCGCGCAGGCCTGCCGGGTTCACGAACCGCACCAACGTCAGATTGCCCACCACAACCGCGGTATCGGGGGCGCCGGCCGAGACCACCGAGACCGTTCCGTCCGTACCAATCGTCACGGAGATCGTGTCGTTGGGCAGCGTGATCGGCGGCTGAATGAAGAAGCCGTCGGCGGTGACGAGCTGCCCTTCCGAATCGATCCGGAAGGAGCCGTCGCGCGTGTACCGGAATTCGCCGTTGGGCAGCAGAATGCGGAAGAACCCGTCGCCTTCGATGGCCACGTCGAGCGGATTGCCGGTGTTCTCCAGCACGCCCTCGGTGAAGATCTTGGTGATGCCCACGACCTTCACGCCGCTGCCGATCTGGATGCCGGTGGGAATCTCCAGTCCGGTGGCGCCGAGCGTGCCGGGCGCCCGGACGGTCTGGTAGAACAGATCCTGGAATTCGACCTGGCTGCGCTTGAAGCCCGTGGTATCGACGTTGGCGATGTTATTCGCCGTGTTGTCGACGACGGTCTCGTGGGCGCGCATGCCGTTGGCGCTGGTGAACAGGGCTCGCATCATGGCGGGGGTCTCCCTACGAAATGACCAATGACCAATGACCAATGTCTGCTGCGGACGCGGCCTGGTCTGTGGTAGCTGCTTCTCACTTTGCAATTGCCACCCTCCATCCCCGCACGCGCGGACGAAGCGCCCACCGGCGAGGCTCGTGGTCATTGGTCATTGGTCATTGGTCATTGGTCATTGGTCATTGGTCATTGGTC
>JAHWKJ010000065.1 GCA_019347905.1 Planctomycetota bacterium | reverse complement strand
ATACTCCCGGGTCACCTCAATCCAGCGATCCACGTCGCCGGAGACTTCCGGGGACATGAGACAGGCTGTCGCCAGGCAAAACTGGTTGTACGGAGTCTGCCCTTGGGCGGAACGATCGACGAACCGGGCGCACAGCTCGCGATACCCTGCCTCGTCACCGTGCAGGAGCTTGATGGTCGCGTGTCCCCGCGCAATGGGGGGCGGCTGCTCCCCGGCACTCGCCGCGAGATGGGCGGCGACCTCCTCCCACAGCCCCAGCTCGAGGTAGGCCTGGCAGATGGGGATCTCCAGCCCGTAGATCTGACTGCCGTTGACGACGACTTTGCCGGCGGAACGAAGCGTTTTGAGCTGCTCGATGTCCGGCAGCAACTCTTTCCACAGGAGATGCGCCTCACGGCGGCGATCGCGGGCCCAGTGGAGGCTGCCGATGGCGATTCGCGTATGCATCCAATCAACAATGCGCTCCGGCTTTCCCGGCTCCTGCTGCCGGACAGCATCCCGCATTTCGAGCGCTTGAAGCAGCGATGTCTCGGCCTCATCGAACTGTTTGAGCCCGGTCTGGATCACGCCAACCGAATGCAGCGTCGCGGCCAACGTTCTTTTGTGCCCCACGCTGTCGGGTTGCTCGGTGACGAGATCCTGGAGAAGTTGAGCGGCCTGCAGCCGGTTGGCGAGGTTCTGATCCGGGTTCCCCGCGCTGCGGCTGGCGAGCTGCTGGGCCTGGGCGGCTTTATCGAGCCCCGCCACAAGCCGCTGGAAATCGTCCCGCGCGCGCATCACGTCGAACAGCCGGTCGGCTTTCAGCGTCTGCACGTTGGTGTAGCCGGCGTCGGCCGCCTTGCGCAGCGTTTGCAGGGCCAGCTCGATGTTGCGCTGCCGCTCCGCGGCGTCTTCCTGATCCGGAGGGATCGCGCCTTCCGCGGGCTGGGCCAGCGCGGCATAAACCGCCGCCAGTTCATAGAGTTGACCGGGCGTTTCACGCGGGATGTTCTCCAGCACGTCCCGTGCGTCTCGGAACGATCTGGCGGCCTCGTCCGTGTTGCCCAGTTGGCGCTGAAACTGAGCCAGGAGCAGGTGCGACTCGTATAAGTCGGCTCGCAGGCTCGTGACAGCCGGGTTCTCGAACGCTCGCTTGCGGCTGACGGCCACCAGCCGCTGGTACGAAGCGAGGGCTTCCTGCTGCTGGCCCGAGGCGGCATGCGTGCCGGCGACGTTCCGGAGTCCGATGCACAGCCAGCGGCCCCAGGTCATGGAGTGTGGCTCACGTTCATAGGCTTGCGCCGAGTACTCGACACCCCGCTCGTACATTGCCAGCGCCTCGGCCGTCTTTCCGTGTCTGGTCAGGATCGTGCCGAGGTTGTTCACCGTACCACCCAGTTCTGCCAGGTATTCGGGGCGATCGGGATTGCCGCGAACCAGGGCTTCGCGCAGCTCGAATGCCTGCTGGTGGTGCTTGAGGGCTGTCTCGAGGTCACCTTTGTCATCTGCGGCAATGGCCAGCGCGTTGTAGGTGTCCGCCAGCAGGCTGCGGGCCTCAGCGTGCCCCGGCTCGGCCTGCAAGATGTCTTGACAGAGTTCCACGGTTTCGTCGCAGCGGGGTTTCATGCGGGCGTCGGACCGCTTCGCGAATTCCGCAGCCTCCACGAAGCAGGCCCGCGCCAGTCCGAGCTTCACGTCTCGATCGACGTTCCCCTGGTCCCGGAGCTGCTCGAACAGGCGAATCGCCTCCGCGTTGGCGGCCACAAAGGCCTCGTCGTTCCCCAGTTCACGCTGGATGATTCCCAGCCGATAGTTGGCCGACGCCAGTTCCCGCCGCAGCGTCGGATCGGCGGCCCGCTCCTGCGTGAACTCGGCGTAGAACTTCCGGGCCGCCTCCAGCAGGTCCTGCCGCAGCGGCTGGAGACCCGGCACCGTGAGCAATTCGCTCTCGGTCACTTGCGTCAGGTACTCGTCCACGGCCCGGCGGGCCTTGTCAAAATTGACTTCGGCCCGCTGCCTCTGCTGCTCGACCTCGGCGAGCGCATTCTGGGCACGGGTCTTCTGCTGCCGGGCCTCGGCTTCGTTGGTTTCGGCCTCCTTCCTGGCGGCGACGGCGTCGGTCCGCGCCCGCGTCTCAGCCACCAGCCGCGTCCGGGCCAGCCCTTCTGCCCGTGTCGCCCGCATCGCCTGCCAGGTGCTGACGACTGTGCCCGCGATCAGCGCCAGCACCACCAGCGACGTCGCCGCCAGCGCGCGCTTGTTCCGGCGGGCGAACTTGCGAAACGGGTATGTCGCCGAGGGCGGACAGGCCAGCACCGGCTCGTCGTTCAGATATCGCAGGATATCGGCCGCGAAACCGTTCGCGGTCTCATACCGCCGCGCGCGGTCCTTCTCCAGCGCCTTCATCACGATCCAGTCGAGCTCGCCGCGCAAGAGGGCCCCGAGCTTCTTCGGCTCCGTGTGCCGGTGGGCCGCGATGCCCGGCAGCTTGTCCCCCATTGAGCTGAGTCGCAGGCTGGGCCGCGGCGGCTCCTCCTCCCGGATCATCCGCAGGATCTCGCCCAGCGCCGCATCCCGCAGCCGCTGCCGCATGAACGGCGTGCTGCCGGTCAAAAGCTCATACAGCATCGCGCCCAGCGAATACACGTCGCTGCGGGTGTCGATGTCCAGTCCCGCGTGCTCCGCCTGCTCGGGGCTCATGTAGAGCGGCGTGCCGAGCATCTGGTCGAACTGCGTGAACAGCGTCTTGTCCGTCAGACGCTGGTGCATCGCTTTGGCCAGGCCGAAGTCGATGACCTTCGGCACGGGCCGGCCGTCGAGCAATGTGACCAGCACGTTCGACGGCTTGATGTCCCGGTGGATCACGCCCTTCTGATGCGCGTGCTGGACGGCCTGGCAGACGGTGGCGAACAGCTCCAGCCGCTCCCGGGGCCCGAGGTTGCAGCGATCGCAGTACTCGGTGATTGGGACGCCTTTGACGAGTTCCATCACGAAGTACGGGCGGCCGGATGGCGTCGCGCCGGCATCGAACACGCGCGCGATGTTCGGATGGTCCATCAGCGCCAGCGCCTGCCGCTCGGCTTCGAAGCGGGCGATGACGTCCTGGGTATCCATGCCCGGCTTGATGAGCTTCAGCGCCACCCGGCGGCGGACGGGCCGCTCCTGCTCGGCCATGAATACCGCGCCGAAGCCGCCCTCGCCGATCTGCTCCAGCAGCTTGTAGGGGCCGATGACCGTGCCGGGCCCCTCGGTGAACGGTCCCGGCATGTCGATGGTGGGAGCGGCGGCGACGGCCGGCGATTCCAGAAACTCGCCGACCTGCGGATGGTGCCGCAGCAGTTCCTCAACGTCGCGGCGCAGCTCCGCATCGTCCCCGCAGGCGGCGGCGACGTACGCCTCGCGATCGGCGGCGGGCGTCTCGACCGCCCCGAGGAAGATGCTCTTGACCGAGTCTGTATGTGTGGACATGGCGGGCACGCGGCAGCGCGCCGGCGGGAACGGGATCAGAATTCGCCCCGCCGCACGGCTGCTCCAATAGTAGTGCGAGAATGCCGCACCGAACCCGCCACACAAAATGCGGCGATTCGGCCGGCCGAATGGTTGGCCAGGGCCTTCAAGCGTCACCTGCGGCCAGTTCGCGGTGCAGCCACGTCCGGGCGTAAGTCCAGTTCCGCTCGGCGGTGCGCAGCGAGATGGCCAGCGACTCGGCGGCCTGGGGCAGGGTCAGGCCGGCAAAGAAGCGAAGCTTGACGACGCTGGCGGCCACGGGATCGTGTTGCTCCAGGTGCGCGAGCGCCTCATCCAAGGCCAGCAGGTCCTCGGGGATTTCGGCCGCCGCCGCATCGTCGTCGCGGAGTTCCACGCGCCGGATTCGGCCCCCGCGTACGACACCCTGCTTCTGCCGGGCGCGTTCGACGAGGATGCGGCGCATGGCCTCGGCGGCGGCGGCAAAGAAGTGCCCGCGGCTGTTCCAGTCTTGCGCGGGACTTGGCCCCACCAGCCGCAGATAAGCCTCGTGCACCAGCGCGGTCGCCTGCAGCGTCTGGCCCGGCGCTTCGGCGGCCATGCGGGCGGCGGCGAGCTTGCGGAGCTCGTCGTAGACCAGCGGCAACAACTGCTCGGCCGCGGTGGGTTCGCCCCGCTCGATGGCGCAGAGGATGCCGGTCACGTCGCTCATTCACGATAGTATACCAACGGATCAGGCGCGCCCACAGGCGCAGGACTCGCCAGACAAGACGGCCGGATAACGTAGATGCAATTTGAGGCGGCTGAGTGCAGATGGCTCACCGCGTTTCATCGGCGACGTCTCCAACCGTGGCTTCGGCCCACGCGAGAGCGTCGGCTTCGCGGACTTCATCCTCGGCCATCTCGCGATACGAGTCCTCAAGATCCTTCTCGACCGGCTTTGGTTCCATCGGCAGTCCTCAATAAGCGCCTGCACGTGCTGTTACCCGTATCGTAGGTGCCGGCTGCGGCGATGAGGAAGCCGGAACGTCGGGCAGGTGCCTCTGCCGCGCGGTGGCGATAGAATCTCTACGTGAATGACCAGAGTGCCGGAGGACTGCACGTGCGACACCGACAATTCTCGTTCCCCATCTTCTTAGGGCGGAGCGTACTGTTCGGCATGCTACTCACTGTCGCGGGTGTGCGTGCCGAGACCGGACCGCCGGCGGTCATCGGATCCACGGGCGCGGTGCTGCGCGGGAACGAGTTCCGCTACGACTGCGGTTTCGAGCTGCTGGACTGGAACGGCGACGGCCGGCTCGACTTCTTCCTGCCGAACACGAGCCTGATGTCGTTCGTCGTCTACCAGAACGATGGCACGCGCGATGAGCCGCGGTTCGAGCACGCCCTGCCCTACCCGGTGAACCTTACCGAGACCGCGCCGCAGACGCTGGAGCACATCCAGTCGTTCGCGACGTGCGATCTCAACGGCGATGGGCTGTTCGACCTGGTGGTTTTCGACGGGCAGTTGCGGATGATCTACAACACCGGCAGTGCCTACGCGCCCAACCACTGGCATCTGGCGAAGCTCCCGCAGTTCTTCCCCGGTAGCCAGCGGATGATCGCGGAAAACAGCCGCTACTCGACCGGGCCGGAGAGCATGTTCTGGAACAAAGGCATCTTCGCCCGGCAGGTGCTGACCTTCACGATTGCCGACTGGGACGGCGACGGCCTCGACGATCTCCTCGTCTGCCGCACGAAGCACGAAGCGCCGGGCGTCGTCTCCGCCGGCGGCGCCGAGCAATGGACCGGCTGGGGCCGCGTCATGGTCACGCCGCCGCGTCACCCCGCTCCGCCGGCCGATGCCCTCGCTCCCCCCCTTGCTAAGGGGGGGCAGGGGGGGTCGCCGCTCTCGGCCGCGCCCGAACGCGGGCTGTACTTCTACCGCAACACCGGCACGCGGACGGAACCGGCGTTCGATGAAGGGATCGAGCTGCGCACGGCCGACGGACTCTCGCTCGCCGCGCCCAATCCCGCGATCGCCGATGTGGACGGCGACGGAGTTCTCGACGTGCTCAGCGCCGAGACCCGCTACACGTGCAACGCCTTCCGCGTCGACTGGCCGACGGCCGAGCACGTGCTGTGGTTCCGCCGCCCCAGTGCCGACCAGCCGAACGTGCTGGAGCCGGCCCGGCCACTCACGGACGCTGCCGGCACGCCGATCGCCGCCGGGATGCAGTTGCGGCTGGCCGACTTCCGCGGCCGCGGCGCGCCTGATCTCTTCGTGATGGACGGCGGGCTGCGCGGGACCATCCGCTGGTATCGCAACCAGGCGGCAACGAAGGCGGCGCCGCTTGCGTTGGAGCCGCCCGCGGTGCTCCGCGGCCGCGATTTCCTGCGGTTCGATTTCATGGCCCAGCCGCTTGTCGTGGACTGGTTCGCACCGGACTCGCGCGATCTGATCCTGCACGGCAACACTGACGCCCATTGCAAATGGTCGCTGCGAAGGACGGCGCTGTATCGCAACACCGCGAGCAGCGCGGCGGCCCCGCCCGAGTACGAACTGGCCGGACACTTCAACTACCGCGGCGATCCCGCCCTGGTGCCCACGTCCCTGGAAGACCGCCCCTACGATGTCTACGGCACCGCCGTCTGGGTGCCGGAAACGGACGACGGCGAGAAGCGGCTGGTGATGAGCGTGTCCGGCCGGCTGTTTCTGTTCTCGAAGCTGGCCGACGACGGGCTGACGTTTCTCGAGCGCCGCGCGATCGAGCTGCCGGCCGAGCGCAACCGCCGCCGCGGCTGGCAGGAGCTCGACGTGAACGTGCCCGAGCCGGTGCGCTACATCCGCATCGGCAACGACCGCAACGGCATGGGCAACCTGCGGGATTCGTTCCTGCACATCGTGCGTTTCGAGGCACTCTCCGGCGGCACGAACGTCGCGACGGGGGAGCGCGGCGTCACGGTGGCCGATCAGAACGACGAGCCGTCGCCCCACTACCGCGTGCAGCGTCCGGAGCGGATGTTCGATCCCGCAAACGAGCCCAGCGATGCAGAGCCAAACTTCACGACCTTCGGCTACTACATCGGCCCGGCCGTCGTGGATCTCAAACAGCCGGTGAAGCTCGATCGCCTGCGGTTCCTGCTCTCCGACCGCGAGCAGAACTGGTACACCTTCCGGCTGCCGTTCTACTGGCAGGGGGCGTTGTTCCGTCAGGGAACGGAGCAGGGGGAACCGTGGTACCAGTACACGGTCGAGGTGTCTGCCGACGGGCAGAACTGGACGACGATCGCCGACACGATGCCCACGGAAATGATGCGCAGCTTCCCGTGCGCCCTCGACTGGAACGGCGACGGCCGCTTCGATCTCGTGCTGGGGGTGCTCAACGGCCGCGGCATCTGGCCGGCGACGAAGGAGTACCGGCTGTATCTCAACACCGGCACGAACGACGAGCCGCAGTTCAGCGATTATCAGCCGCTGTGCGATGAAGCCGGCAAGCCGCTGGAACTGCAGGCGTTCTGGTACCACGCCTACGCCCTGCAATGTGGAGTCATCGCCCGCGACCTCGACGGCGATGGCCGGCGCGATGTTGTCGTGGAGGGATTCCAGAACCCCGAGCTGTGGTGGTATCGCAACGTCTCGGAGGGCGCGCAGCAGTTGCGGTTTCAGCGGATGCAACAAGTCGGGCATCCGCGGCCGATCCTGTACCCGTCGCGGTACACCTATTTCTATGCCGGCGACGTCGATGGCGATGCACTTCCCGACCTGTTGAACAGCAACGGCGGCGTGCCAACATTTTTCAAGGGGCAGTCTGCAACGGCGCCGTCGCCCATCACCGATCTGTCAGCGGCCGGCGCCAAGACGAACGCCACGGTGGCCTGGAGCCGGCCCCCGGGAGCCGCCCGCTACAGCCTCCGCTGGAGCGAACATTCCATTACGGAACTCGACTGGCCGCGGCTTCCGGAGACCACGGCAGCTTACGCGAGCGCCGAGGGCGCGATCGAAACGTTCGAGCTGCGAGACGTGCCACAGGGAAAACTCCTGCATCTTGCCGTCAAGTCGCTGAACGCCGCCGGGGAGTCATCGGCCCTCTCGAATTCCGTCGAAATCGCGACGCGGCCTTTGGAGCGGATCGTGCTGCGAAACGGTCCCGCCAGCGCCGGCATCCCCGGCTACGAAGGCTGCGTCGCAACCTGCCTCGACGAACACCAGCCGGACACAGCCGCGGCCCAGCCGCCCAAACTGCTGACCGCCCGCGCCCCAGGCGCCGAGAAGCAGAAGGTCGTACTGCTGCGGTTCGCCGGCATCCCGGCGTCCGGTGCGCTGGAGCAGGCTTTTCTGGAGCTGAGTGTGGCTGCCGACACGAATCAGCTCCAGGACGTAGCCACGCTGGGAATCTCGTGCAACGCCGCCGAGGAGGAGTGGGATCCATCGACCGTCACCTGGAATGCCGCCAGTCCCGGCCGCCCCTGGAAGACAGGCGAACTCGCGAGCGGCGGCCGGTTCCTCTCGATGGCACAGCCGCAGTGGACGGTTGCTGCCGGCCGCGTACTCCGCTGGGACGTGAGCGACGCCCTCCGAGGAGCCCTCGCGCAGGGTCGGACGCCCAGCTTTCTGATTCGCGTCGCCAACACCGGCAATTACGTTGCCGGCCAGGGCTATACCTTCCACGGCACCGGGGCCGACGCAATCGAGGAGCGGCCGCGACTGATCCTCGTCCGGCGGACGACAGAACGTTGAAGACTGCGGTAAGGTCCAGAGATCGACGGCGACGACTGGTCGAGACTGCGTCGATCGTCATCCGGCGACTATACCGAGAGCTCCTCGCGGTCGCGGACCACAGGGGCGGTGCGTTCGGAGATGCTGTAGGTGGCCGACTCGCGGCCGGCGTGCGACACCAGCAGCTCGGCCAAAAAGCCCAGGGAGAGGGCCTGCGCGCCGAGAATGGTCGAGGCGGCCGCGTAGGCCAACAGCGGCCTGGAGCCGATGGGGGCGAAGTTCATGCCGCCGAACTGGGTGAGCAGCCAGACGACCGCGAGATACCCCAGGCCGACGAGGCCCAGCACGAAAAGGAACAGGCCGAACGCACCGAGCAGGTGTTGCGGGCGGTGAGCATAGTCGGTCAGGAAGCGGACGGTGAGCAGGTCGAGCAGTCCGCGGGGCAGACGCCGCATGCCGTACTTCGAGCGGCCGTGGCGGCGCGGGCGGTGGTTCACCGGCAGTTCCGTCACCTTGAAGCCGCGGGCGTGGGCCAGCACCGGGATGAAGCGGTGCAGTTCGCCGTAGATGCGGATTTCGCGGGCGACATCGGCCCGGAACAGCTTCAGACCGCAGTTGTGGTCGTGCAACTTAAGGCCCGTGAGGCGTCCCACCATCCAGTTGAAGACGCGGCTGGGCCATACCTTGTGCCATGGATCGAGCCTGAGTTTCTTCCAGCCGTTGACGACGTCGTAGCCTTCGTTCAGCCGGGCCACGAGGGCCGGGATTTCGGCGGGGTCGTCCTGCAGATCGGCGTCCATCATCAGCAAGAGTTCGCCGTCGGCCGCCCGCATGCCGGCCGTGAGCGCGGCCGCCTTGCCGAAGTTGCGGCGGAGACGGACGCCGGAAACGCGGGCGTCCTGCGCCGCAAGCTGCTCGACGACTCCCCAAGAGCCGTCGGTCGAGCCGTCGTCGACGAACACGACTTCAAACTCGATCGCCTCGCGCTCGCAGACGGCGGCAATCTCGCGGTAAAGCTCCGCGAGGCTCTCGGCCTCATTGAGCAAGGGGATGATGACCGAGAGCATACGTAGTTGCCTGGGGCAGAGAAGGCACCGGAGACGCCGACCAGTCGGGAACGAGTCGGAAAAAGGACTCAACGCAAAGACGCGAAGGACGCAGAGGTTCGCGAAGCAAGCGGCGCGTGCTTATGGCTCATCTTTGCGAACCTTTGCATCCTCTGCGTCTTTGCGTCGAAAACTCGGTGGGCCTTGCGTTCCCGGACGCAACAGCCAGTATAAGCCGCCGGCGGCGAGGATTTCAGCCGCGAACCAGGCGGCGCGCAACAGGACCGCCGCGGCGACCGCGCGCTGGGGACCAATCTCCGGCTGCACCGACAGCGTTTCGATCAAGACACCTTCGCGGACGCCGATCCCGCCCGGTGCGAACAGCACGGCGAAGCCGACCGCCGTCGAGAGCGCGACGGCGCCCGTCCACAGTGGCCAGTGCGCGAGATCGAAGGACGTGCCCAGCGAGTGCAGCACCAGGCCGAGTGACAGCCCGTGTGCGGCCCAGCCGGCCGCGAAGAGGACAAGCCCGGCTGGCACGAGTGATGGGCCGACTGCGACGGCGCGGTCTGGAGCCGTCATTCCGCGGGGCGTCGTGCGGACTGCCGCCAGACTGAGGAGATGGGCGACGATCGGCGAAAGAACGAGACACGCGGCGACGACGGCGGCCGCCGGCAGTATGGGAACGGCGACGAGCCGCTGCATCCACTCCGGCCAGAGTGCAGTCTGTGCGGGCGAAAACAACAACGGCGACAGCGCCGCACCGATTGCCGCGCCTGCCGCCATCATCAGGATCGTCTCGCAGGCCGCGGACAGGGCCGAGACGGTGACTGGAACGCCGCGGTCGCGCAGCAGGCCCGCGCGAATCACCACGACCGTCGCCTTGCCCGGCACGTACTTACCCAAATGTCCGCAGTAGTAGGCCCGCAGACAATCGTGCCATTGGGCGGCCGTGCCGAAGCGGCGCATCAGCCGCCGCCAGAACCACACCGACGGCAGCCAGCCGATCCAGTAAATGGCGATGGCCGGCAGCAGCCACTCGAAGCGGAAGTCGAAGACCGCCACGTCGCCGGCGGTCCACAACTCCCAGCCCCGGCGCGCGACGAACACCAGTACCGCCAGGCACAGCGTCCACTTCAGCAGCGTCCACACACGCCGCCGCAGATCGGGCGAGTTGGGCGGCTGCGAGAGAACGTCGGGCGCCATAAAACCGAAGCCGGAAAATGAGCGACAAAGGCTTCGGAAGTTTGCCGCAAGAAGTCACATAAGTCGCAAAGAAGGAAACGCGGTTCGGAAGTCTGCCCTTCTTTGCGCCTTCTGTGCCATTTTGTGGCGAAAACCGTCGTTAGTTGCCGGCTTCGGCCGGCGCGGCGGCGGCTTCGGCCGTGGGAGGAATTGGAGCCTCAACCGGCGCATCATCCGATGGCGGTGGCTGAGTCGTGCCGGGCGAGGTGGGGGATTCCTCGGCCTTCTTCGGTTCGACGACGTCGGACCGGGAGAACTTGAGGTTCTCGAAGCTCGCGCCGGAGACGACGTAGTACCACTTGCCGAAGCGGCGGTTCAGTTCTTCGACCTTTTCCTGGCCTGCCTTGACGTCTTCCTGGTACTCGTCGAGCTTGCGCTGGTAGTCCGCGAGGTCCTGCTCGTACTTGCGCTTGGCCGCCTCGTACTGTTTCCGCAGTTCGGCCTGCGGATCTTTGTCGGGCGTCTGCTCGGCCTTCGGCGGTTGCTCGGCGTCGGCATTCTCCGCGGCCGGCTGCTCGTCGGCTGCCTCGTCCTCGGAATCATCTTCCGCCGACTCGTCCTGCGGCGCAGGCGATGCCTCTGGATTGTCGTCCGTCGGCGCTTCGTCCTTCGCGCCCTCTTCCTTTGCCGCGTCAGCGGGGGACTCGCCGTTCTTTGCTTCGCCGGGCTGCTCCTTCGGCTCCTCGGCGGGTTTCGATTCCTCGACGAGACCCTCCGGCTTCTCCGGCTCTTCGGGCTTGACCGGCTCAGCGGGCAGCAGCGACGCATCGAATGCCGCACGGACGAAGAGATAGCGATGCAGGTTCACGCCCTCGCTGTCTTTGTCTTCCGATGTGGAATCGGCTGCTTCGTCCGCCGTCTCTCCCTCCGCGTCGGACTTCGCCGGCTCCTCGGCGTCCTTCGCATCGGATTCCGCATCGCCGTCCTTCGCGTCACCGTCCTTCGCGTCCTTGCCGTCTTTCTCGTCGGACGAGCCGATCTCGATCTCCTCGATCGAGCCAGTGAACAAGTCGCCGAAGTGGAGATGGTAGGCCACACCGTCATTGGTGGCGGCGATGACCTCGCCTTCGGGCG
Organism: Planctomycetota bacterium; assembly: GCA_019347905.1. GTDB lineage: Bacteria > Planctomycetota > Planctomycetia > Planctomycetales > Planctomycetaceae > JAHWKJ01. Next base: position 4,708 of record JAHWKJ010000065.1, on the reverse strand, counting down.
AGAAGATGCGCGGCTGGCCCTGTTCGTCGCCGCCGATCTGGAAGCCGCGGCGCTCCAGGTCCACCAGCAGCCTTTCCTGAAAGACCTGCACGAGCTGCGGGTTGCTGGCGAGATTGGGCGGAATCTCGAGCCGGAAATCGGCGGTGATGCCGCGCGGCTTGGGCCGCACGCCGACGATCTCCAGGTTGTCGAGATCCTGTAACACATCATCCACGGCGGTGCGTTTGACCTGTTCGCTGTCTTCGTCGAGGCCTTCGAGCTTCCACGGATCGCTGGTTGTTTTGCGGGTCAGTTCCACCTTTTCCTTGTCGACGATGCGGCCGTCGGAGCTGACGTCGGGCTTGATCATCGCCAGCTTCACAACGTCCCAGCGGTCCATCTGCAGGAGATCCTGGTCGATCCACTGGGAGAACTTCGTCGAGAGATCGAGGTCGAGCTTCGCGAAATACGTCTCCTTCTCGTCGGGACGGCGGACGTAGAAGTAGCCATCGCGATCCTCGACCTCTTTGCCGATGATGAAGTCGGCGAGCACGTCGCCCTTTTCATTCCGCAGCGTGAGCCGCTTGCCGCGGCCCTTGAGCTTCGTGCGGTCGTCGATTTCCGGATCGAGCACGCCAAACCGCTCGTAGTCGCTTTCGCGGCGGCTGGCGAGTCCTTCGCGCTCCAGCCCGATGATGCCGGTGGCGGTCTTGGCGAGCTGCTCCTTCGCGTCGGCGGGATAACCGTGGTGCGACGGAATTCGCCACAGTCCGTCCTCGAACACGATCTGGAAGTCGGAGATGGTGGCTTCGTCCTCGTTGAAAGCCACGACCTCGAGCTGCTTGGCCGCGTTGGGATCGTCGAAGTCCTTGAAGAACTCGGTCCCGACCTTCTCGAAGCCCGCCAGCGGCGCGGGCTGCGAAGCGAGATGCGTAGCGATGGCCACGCCCGCCAGCACGGCGGCCGCGGCGATAAAGGCGATGGTGTGGGTGGTTTGTCTCATGGGGCTTCAAGGCCCTCCGCTGTGAGGGTTGAGGGTTGAGGGTTGAGGGTTGAGGGTTGAGGGTTGAGGGAAAGAGCAGGGTCATGAGGGAAAGCGAACATCCAACATTGAATATTGAACGTTCAACGTTGAACGCCTCAGTTGATGCTCGAAATTCGACGTTCGATGCTTACCCTCAACCCTCAACTCTCAACCCTCAACCAGTTACACATGTCTTGCCGGGGCGATGTCGCGGCGTTCGCTCAAGGCCCGCGACGTCAGCACGACGAAGCCCAGCAGGATCGCAGGGATAGGCGCGAGCAGCACCGCCCAGCGGATGATCCAGTTCTGTTCCGCGCGGCGCTTGCGTTCGCGGTCGGCGGCGATCTGTTCCAGTTCGCTGCGCTTCTCGTTCTCGATGCGGGCTTCCTCGACTTCGAGCTGCCGCGACTCGTTGGCTTCGAGGTTCCGCAGCATCTGGGCTTTGGCCCGGGGATCGAGATTCTCGTTGGCTTCAATTTCCTCGCGCTGCTTCTTGAACGATTCCTTGATGCGTTCCAGCTCGGCCTTGGCGTCCTCTTCGACCTTCTCTTCGGCCTTCTGGGCGGTCTGTACGAACTGCCGCGTGAGGTTCTCGAAACGCTCCAGCGTGCGGTGCTTGGGCCGCCGCGTGCGCAGGTCGAGGAACGATTCGTCGCCGGACAGCACGTCGACGGCGTTCAGCACGAACTCGACGTTGTCGAGCTGCAGGTCGACCATCATCCGCTCTCGCTGCTCGAAGAACCAGTCGGAGATCATGTCGATGTCGGCCACAAAGACGGCGTCGATCTTGTCGCCGCCCGCCTTCCGCTGGACGCGGGCCGCGACCACGTGCGCGTACTCGTCCTCGAAGCCCACACGGTCCGGACGAATCCTTCGCGCCGAGGACATGCGGAACGGGTCGAACGAATCTTCCGAGAACTCGTCCCACTCGAAAATGCCCGAGTTGGGACCGGTCGAAAGCAGCGGCGTGAAGTCCACGCCGCTGTCTTTGCCCGGCCGCGGGACCGTGCCGGCGAACACCACCAGCACCTCGTCGAAACCGCGGGTGATCCTGCTGTCGGGGTTGATGGCCTTCGAGTTGCCGCTGGTGTTCGTGATGAACACGAACTCGCGGGGCACGACGGCGAAGAACTCCTTGTGCGGGTTGTGCGTATCCCACACGACTTCGCCGTTGTCCCAGGTGATGCCCAGCGCCCGCAGGAGCGTCGTGGCCTGGCCGCCGTCGGCCTTGGGCGGGGATTGCGGCTGCTGCATACCGAACATCCCGCCGCCAGGACTGGGCTTGGGCAGCCGCGGCGCCTGCGTCACACCCATGCCCGTGTTGAACACCCACGGGAACGGATCGTCGAAGATCAACACCGGGTTGCCCTGTTTCACGTAGGCGACGAAGTTCTCCATTTGCGGCTGCGTGAGCGAGGAGGGCATAACCGCCAGCAGCACGTCGAACTTGCCGTCTTCGATTTCGTTGTCCGGCGAGACGTGCTCGACTTCGTACTGCTTCTTCAGCTCGTCCACGATGAGGCTGAAGCCCTGCGAGCCGGAGCGGACGTTCGCATCGGTATCGAGGATGCCCACTGTCAGCCGCTCTTCGTTCGAGACCGTGCGGAGCGAGCGGGTCAATTCGTATTCCAGAGGCGTCCCCGGTCCGAGGAAGGGGATGATCACCTCGTCGAAGCTGCTGGTGATGACGAGGCCCAGGTAGACGTTCTGCTCGAAGCGCCGGCCTTCGCGGATCTCGACCAGCCGCTGCGGCTCGATGCCATACGCGCGGGCCTGCTCGGCCTCGGTGCTGAACGGCTCGACATCGACGAAGCGGACCTCGATACGACCGCCGCCAAGCTGGTCGTACTGTCTGAGCAAACCGATCAGCCGCCGCCGGACGGTCGTGTATTCGGTGGGGACATCCTGCGAGAGAAAAGCCTGGATCGTCACGGGCCGCTTGTTGTCGATCTTGTCGATCAGCGTGCGCGTGGTGCCGGAGAGGCTGTAGAGGTTCTCGGCCGTCATATCCGCGCGGACGCTGGCGTGGGCCGCAATCACGTTCAGGCTGACCAGCGCCACGAGCAGTGCGAGCGTGCGAATGACGTAGTGCGCGCCCATGCCGGTCTGGCGGCTGCGGCTCCAGTGCCGTTCGCTGATCACAACCAGGTTCAGGTACAACATGAACAGCGACAGCGACGCGAAGTACAAGAGGCCTGAAAGCGGGATCATGCCCAGGCCAAAATCGCGCAATTGCTCCGGCACGCTCACCACTTCGCTGATCTGCTGGAACTGATGCAGTTCCAGATTCAGAAAGCCGAACACGACCGGTACCAGGTCGCCCATCAGCACCGGAACCGCGCAGACCACTGCCCCGAGGATGAACGAGACCGTCGGGCTGGAGGTGAGCGACGAGGCGAACATCCCGGCGGAAAGCAGCGAAATCCCGGCCAGCCAGTAGCCGAGGTAGTTGCTGAGAACCAGCCCCCAGTCGGGATTGCCCACAAACGCGAGTGTGACGACGACGGGGGCGGAAAACACCAGCACGGTCGTGTAGACGGTGGCAACCGAGAGATACTTCGCCAGCAGGATCTCGAGGTCGGTCGCCGGCAGCGTGAACAGCAATTCGTCGGTTCCCAGCTTCTTCTCATCGGCCCACGTGGTCATGGTGATGGCCGGGATGAGAAACACCAGCAGCAGCGGGAACCAGCGGTTGAGGTGGTCGAGCGTGGACTCGTTGTCGGTGAAGAACTCCGGCGGGAAGGCGAGAAACACCGCCGCCACCACAAACACCACGATGAACAGATAGCCCAGCACGCCCGCAAAATAGCTGGAGACGTTTCGCTTGAAGATCGCGCGGACAGCGGGCTTCTGCACGTACTTCCAGACCGCCGCCACCACCGGGGCCAGCACGGCCGCGAAGAGGACAATTCTCGCCAGAATCAGCAGAGCATCAGCCATTGGTTCCCCGATCCGGATCAGTCAATCAGCCAAAACTATGTGAAACCACGGAGACACGGAGAGGCAGCGAGAAGCGGCGTCATTCCAACGGTTGCCAGATCTCGTCAGTAACCTGACGGCCGCTGAGCGAGGTGATGACTGAGAAGATGAACTCGTTCTCAGACATGCCTCGCCTCCGTGCCGCTTCCTGAAACAATTGGTCGGCGGCGCGGAATGTGGGTGTCAGATCGAGTTTCCAGCGGCCGTGTTCTTTGACGAAATGAAATGTTTCGCCGGTCCGCTTTCCGCCCTTCGTGACCTTGGCGGTCGCTCTATTGCCGGTGATGGCCACATCGTCGATGCCGACGCGCACCACGCTGTCCTTTCCAATCCATTCATTGTTCACAGCATGAGCGAAGACCTCTCGTCCATCCATCGCCTTCAACGAGGCCGGGGCCACACGATGGCGTATGAGCAGGACCTGCATGCGGTTGATCATTGACAGATTCTGCACCGTCTCGGGATCTCCGGAAATAGAGAGATCGCTGTGCTCCTGGTAGAGTTGAATCGTAGCTGACGAGACGCTTTCTGCGGCTTTCTCGCCGTCGGTAGTGGTCAGCGCGGACTGATACGCTTCGAAAGCATTTCCTACTTCCTCGACATCGCTGTCGGAACCGCCGCACGAAACCGCCGCCGGAATCAGGGCGATCGCACTCAACCAGATAACGATCCTGCGATCTCTGAGCACCGTACAGCCTCTATCCTTCTCCGTGCCACTCCGTGTCT
>JAHWKJ010000064.1 GCA_019347905.1 Planctomycetota bacterium | reverse complement strand
AGGGGGGGCCAGGGGGGGTCGCTTCTGAAGACGCGCACCCCGGCGAAGAACCCTCCACCGCCATCGACCGCGACCGCCTGCACGATGCGCTCGAGGCCCTCCACGGCCAAACCACCGACGAGCTGTGGCTGGTCCTCATCGGTCACGGCACGTTTGACGGACGCGAGGCGCGGTTTAACCTCCGCGGCCCGGACGTGTCCGCGGCGGAGCTCGCGGACTGGCTGGAGGACGTGCGGCGGCCGACGGCGATCGTCAACTGCGCGTCCGCCAGCGGCTCGTTCATCGAGCGGCTGTCCGCTGCCGACCGCGTCATCGTGACGGCCACGAAGAGCGGATACGAACACAACTATGCGCGCTTCGGAGAGTTTATGTCGCAGGCGATCGGCTCCAAGGAGGCCGATCTCGACAAGGACGGCCAGACATCGTTGCTGGAGGGGTGGCTGCTGGCCGCGCGCCGCACGGAAGAGTTCTACCGCACCAAGGGCCGCCTCGCGACGGAGCACGCGCTGCTCGACGACAACGCCGACGCCGCCGGCAGCCTTCCCGAATCCTTCGACGGCGTCCGCCCCGCCGCCGCAACTGTTCCCCCCCTTACCAAGGGGGGGCCAGGGGGGGTCACACCGGATGGCCTCCGCGCGCACCAGTTTCATTTGATCCGCGGCACCGAAGACGAACGGCTCAGCCCGGAAGCCCGCGCACGCCGCGACGCGCTGGAGCTGGAACTGTTCCGCCTGCGCACCCGCAAGGCCGAACTCCCGGAGAAGGACTACGCCGCCGAGTTGGAGCGAATCCTGCTGGACCTGGCCAGGCTCTACGAAGCCGCCGTCGAGCAAGACGAGGAATCCCAGTAACCTCGAACGCACAAGACGCATTTGATACGATGCAGTTCCGCCTCACAGGTATCGAACGCGAACGGCCGGCGGAACCTGCTCATGCTCGACATTCTCTCCCGAGAGCGGCTCGCCCTGTGCGACCGCGTGTCCCGCAGAACGGCCATGTCGGTCGGCGCGCTGGGCACGCTGGGAGTGGGGCTGCCCCAGGTGCTGCGGGCGGCACACGCGGATACGGCGAGACAAACCGCTCATGCCGGCAGCGGTTTCGGCCGCGCGAAGCGCGTCATCCTGCTGTTCATGTGGGGCGGGCCGGCCCATCAGGATACGTGGGATCTCAAGCCGGACGGCCCGCCCGAGAACCGCGGCGAATTCCGCCCCATCGCCACGAACGTGCCGGGCATCGAGATCTGCGAGCATTTCCCGCTCATCGCGCGGCAGGCCGATAAGCTGGCCCTCATCCGTTCGGTCGGGCAGGAAGACAACAACCACTCCACCGGCGCCCACGCCGGGCTCACCGGCCGCCGCCATGAAACGCGTGCGGAAAACTTCGCCGCCCGCGATACCGACTTTCCGCATTACGGCTCGGTGCTGACTGCGCTGCGGCCGAACACCGGCGGGCTGCCGACTTTTGTCTCGCTGCCGGACATCATCGCCACGACGGCGGGCGTGGTGACTCCCGGCCAGTTCGGCGGAATGCTGGGGCACAAGTACGACCCGTTCACGATCACCGATCATCCGGACGAGCTGGACTTCTCGATCAGCACGCTGAAGCTGCCCGGCGGCCTGGACGTCGACCGCATGCGGCGAAGGCGCACCCTCTTGTCGCGCGTGGATGAGGCCGCGCGGCTCGTCGAGCGCTCCGCGGCGGCAAAATCGCTGGATGCGTTTTACGAGCGGGCGCTCGACATGGTGCTCTCGCCCGAGGCCCGTCGCGCGTTTGACATGGACGCCGTTCCGGAAGAAGAGCGCTGGCGTTACGGCTGGCATACCTTCGGGCAGAGCGTGCTGCTCGCGCGGCGGCTGATCGAGGCGGGCGTCCGGCTGGTGACGGTTTACTGGCACCGCGAGGTCAAGACGATCGACAGCTCGTGGGACACGCACTCGGTCAACTTCACCGAACTCAAGAACCGCCTCATGCCCTCGGTCGACCGCCCGATTGCGGCGCTGCTCGAAGATCTCCAGGCCCGCGGGCTGCTCGACGAGACGCTGGTGGTCTGGAACAGCGAATTCGGCCGCACGCCGCGGATCAACGCCAATGCCGGCCGCGACCACTGGGGGCCCTGCAACACGGTGGTGATGGCCGGCGGCGGCGTACCGGGCGGGCAGGTGTTTGGGGCATCGGACGAGCGGGCCGCCTATCCCACGCGCGACAAGGTGACGCAGGACGATATCGCGGCCACCATGTACCACCTGCTGGGCATCCCGCCCGAGACGCCGGTGTACGACAAGACGGGCCGGCCGCACCACGTCGCACTGGGCGAGCCGATCTGGAAGCTGCTCCGCCCGGCTGGTAGTGACCCGCTTCAGCGGGTTGCGGGAGTGCAAGCCGTACCGCGGCCGGCTGAAGCCGGCCACTACGAGCGTTACAAGCGCGATCTGGGGCCGTTCTATCACATGTTGATCGAGCGCGGCCGCCGCTTTCTGTGCTGCGCGCTGGGACGTGCCGACGGCGAGCGCGACTGGAAGCTGACCGGCTGGAGCGAACCCGTCGGCGACGGCCGCGAGCGGCACCGCGTCGTCGGCCTGGAGCCGGCAACGATCCGCTACGAAGGCCATTTCTATGGCCATTTCAACTATGGGTTCATCGTCTTGCGTCTCGCCGAGCCGCGGAGCCTATCCGATTCGACGCTCACGCTCGGTGACCGCGTGCTGCCCGTTCCCGAGGAATTATCCGCGGCCCCCCCGGCACGGCTGTGGCAAGTGCCTCTCGCCGAAGGGCTGATCCCCGCCACACGCACCTTTGAGTTGAAGGTTGAAGCCGGCGGTTGGCCTGTCACCGACATCGCCCTTGTGGGTGACCGGATCCTCGAGCATCACCTGGAGCACTTCGGCGTCTGAATGCGCCCAGCTCACCGCTGTTGTGGCTGCGAGGGTTCGCAATCAGCGCTCGATCCGGCCGGTCCGCAGGCGGAGCGCATCGCCCGGCTGTGGTGGCTTCATTTCGCGGTCGCAATGACCGTGTACGTGCAGCATGGAACGTCGTTTGCAGCTATGTTCTCCGTCATTTCCTGAGCTGCGCGCGGCTGCTTGGGGATTGGCCGGAGAACTGCTGAGCGACATCAATTGAAGGAGAAAGCCATGCGACTCATCCCAACGCGCGTGCATGCCGTCCTCGACTATGCCATGGGTGTCCTGCTGATCGCGGCCCCGTGGCTGTTCATGTTTTACACCGGCGGGGCCGAGACGTGGGTTCCCGTGGTTCTGGGCGTCGGCGTCATCCTCTACAGCCTGTGCACCGCCTACGAGTTGGGAGCTGTGCCGGCGATCAGCATGCGGACACACCTGGGCCTCGATGCCGGCGGCGGCCTCTTGCTCGCCGTTTCGCCGTGGTTGTTCGGGTTCGCCGGCATCGTGTGGGTCCCGCATCTCATCCTGGGGCTGCTTGAGCTGGGTGCCGCCCTGATGACCGAGACGACACCCGCCCACATCCCGCATCGAGCCGGAGGAACGCGAGTGACGGGGGCCCGATGATCGCGGATCCGCTTCGCCGGCATTCGGCCTCAGCCAATTAGAGCCGCTTCGACGGTCAGGCCGGGGCCGAATGCCAGCGCAACGCACGGGCGAGGCGCGTTCCGGCGCCGGAGCCGCTCCAGGATGAACAGCACCGTCGGCGACGACATGTTCCCCAGCTCCGACAGGACTTGCTGCGAGTCATCCAGATGCGCGGGATCGAAGCCCACCGCCTCGGCGCAAGCCCGCAGGATTTTGGGACCGCCGGGGTGGACGGCCCATGAAGCCACCGACTCCAGCGTCAGCCCCTGCCCCGCCAGCCAGCCGGCGAGCCACGGACGCAGGTGATGGTGGATCAGCTTCGGCACCTCCGGGGAGAGCGACATCTCGAAGCCGTGGTCGCCAATCCGCCAGGTCATCATCTCGGCGGAAGCGGGCAGCACGATCGAGCCGCTGGCGATGAGTTGCCAGTGCCCATCCGCCCGCCCGTGGCGGTCCGCCCGCCCTTGGTGGCTTGATTGCCCCTGGGGGTTTGATGGCGTCCGGCCGCGATGTCCGACAACGGCCGCGGCCCCGTCGGCAAACAGCGCATTGGCAATGATCCTGTCTGGCCGCCAGTCGTACTGATGGTGCAGGGTGCACAGCTCCAGTGCGCACACCAGCACGACGGCGCGGGGATCGGCCTCGGTGAAGGCGTGGGCCACGCGCAGCGCATTCAGCACCGCGTGACAGCCCATGAACCCGATGTGAGTTCGGGACGTCGTTGCCGGCAGTGGCAGCGAGTGGACGAGTTCCAGGTCGAAGCCCGGCGCGGAGAACCCGCTGCACGAAGCCGTCACGAGATGCGTCACCTTGCCTGGCGCGATTCCGGCGTTGGCGAGAGCGGCTCGGCAGGCCGCCACAGCCAGCGGGCCGGCGTCCGATTCGTAGCGGGCCATCCGCTCGGCTGTCGTGGGACCGGCCGGAGTCTCGACGTGGTCCCGGTAAAACGACTGCCGCAGGGGACCGGAGCCGCTGGAGGATTCGAGCAGGACGCTGCGGCGGCTCTTCACGCCGGTCAGGCCGTACAACGTCTTCAGCAGCATTTGCTGCCTGGCCGTCTCGCCGCTGAGAGAGGCCGCGAGTTCCGCGGCTTCGCGCTGCTCGGCGAAGTGCTCGGGAACTGCGGTCCCCAGTCCGGCAATGTGAAAGCTCATGAGCCACAGCCTTGGAGCCGCGCGGGCGATCCGTTGATCCGCTCGATCAGCGGACGGGCCAGCACTGGCACAGAGGATAACGCACCCAGCAGCGAGCTTGCCATCCGCGGACGCCGCACGCCGGCGGCGATCAGCCGGCACACGCGCTGGCGTCCACTGAGCCGGCGGCGATACTCCGCCATCCAACGCCGCGCGAGATGCCGATCCCACGCGACGATTCCCTCCCGGGCGAGCGGGACAACAGCCAGCGCCGCCGTCAGGGCCCACGCGATGCCCTCGCCGGTGAACGGCTCGACATAACCTGCCGCGTCGCCGAGCAGAAACACGCGATTCCCCGCCAGCGGACGCGTGTGACGCGTCAACGGCAGCGTGCCAGCCCACGCCGCTGATGACAGGTCCGGAATCGAGGGCAGCCCCGCCTCACGCAGCAACTCTGCCACCGCGGCCGCCGGTCCATGGCTGCGCTTCACAAACTCAGCATCGAAGGCCGCCGCCACGTTCAGCGCTGCCCCTTCGAGACACACCAGCCCGACATAGCCCTGCCGCTGGACCGCCATATGAATCGTCCCCGGTTCGTAACCGTGCGGCTCGGCAAGCACGGCGCCAACTCCGATCCGCGATTTGTGGGCCACATGGCTGCGGAACTCGCCGGCCGGCAGCGAGCGCGAGTGTCCCAGGCCGCCCGCGGCCAGCACGATCCGGGAATAAACCACAGTCGTGTGGCGGCCGTGTGCACTAGTCAGCTCAACAACGCGACGCCCCTGCGGGCACTCAGCACGGGGGAGCACGATGCCGTTGGCGCCTGGCAGGAAGGCCGCCCCGGCCGCGATCGCCTCCTGGACGAGTGCCGCATCCAGCCGCGCCCGGGAAACCGCCGTGCCGTCGGGCAGGGTCAGGCCCGCGCGGCGGCCGGCGCTGTAGACCTCGAAGCGCCGCAGCGGACGGCTGCCGAGCTGGCCAACGAGCCGCTCGAGGCCCACCGCATGCAGCACGCGCAGGGCGTGCCCATTCAAGCACCCTCCACAGACTTTCGGTCTCGGAAACTCGGCCCGATCGACCAGCAGCGTTTCTGCGCCGGTGAGCGCCAACTGTCGCGCGGCGAGCGCACCGGCCGGACCGGCGCCAATCACGAGCGCGTCCCAGGTGCGTCCCGCGGCCGCGGCCGGCGTCAGTGTCGAGGGAATAGTCACGCTTGCATCCATTTCAACAACAGCCGTTGCGGCCAGCGTCGGGAGACACTCGCCCCGGCCAATCCGCTGCGGCGGGCCAGCTCGAGCAATTCCTTACGGGTGAACGCCGCCGCCACCGACCGCGGACCGTCCTCATGCACCACGGGCGAGCGTGTCAGCAGCCGACAAGCAAGCCACGCCAGCGCATAACCGGCCCGGCTGCGCCGCAGATCGCTCACGAGCACCAGCCGACCCGCCCGCGACATCTCCCGCAACAGCGACTCTGCCTGCGGCTGGCTCAGATGATGCAGAAACAGCGAGCAGGTGACGGCGTCGTATCCGCGCGGCAGCGGCTCTTTGAGGACGTCGAGCTGGAAGAAGCGGACGTCACAAACCTGCGCCGCCCGGCGATTGGCAAACTCGACCGCCAAGGGGCTGACATCGCAGCCGTCGATGTCGATACAGAGGCCGCGGCTCCGCGCGCGTCGAGCCAGTGCCAACGGAACGTCGCCGCCGCCGCTGGCCACGTCGAGAACTCGCAGCGGCCTGGGCGCTTCTCTCCGGGCCAGCGCGTGGAGGTCCGGCCAGAAAGCGGCGCTGCTGCGGCTGATGGCATTGAGCCGGCCGAGTCCGCAAAGGGCGTCGCGGTGCCGGCCCTCATCCAGGTCCGGCCGATCCATGATCTCCGGCTGCCGATCCCGCTGCGCCAGCATCGTGAAATCCACGCTATGGAGCTCGGTACTACGTCCAGAAGTTTTGTCGCTTGCGCAAATTTTTGAAGCTGGCGTCGAAGGTCGGATTTTGAACAGGAGCAAACGAAGGAAACGGAGCAGAAGGGCTTTGAATAACTCGATGCCGAGCCTTCGTTATCTCCGTTGCCTTCTGTTCACTTTGGTTGCGGCCGAGCAGAGCGAGGCCGCGCTGGGCAACACGCGGTGCGTGACGTGGCAGCCTAGCCGGCAATTCCGCCGACGACCATGGGTGATTCCCCTGCCTCCTGTGCCCCACCGGCAGATGTCCCCGTAAGCGATAGAAAACTGTTGCCGATTTGGTAGCATTGTGGTGGCGCGGGCAAATGCTCCAGGGCGGGCCTGATTTCTACCACCGGCTTTCTGTCGCGACGACCGTCGTCGCGCTCTTCAAGGGACGGGCCTTGTCGGGAGATCGGACATGCATCGGAACCTGTTCGTGCGGTGGTCGAGCGTGGCGTTCCTGACTCTGCTGGCATTCGGTGCCGCACTGCTCCTCCAGGATGCGAAGGCTCAGACGCGGACGCGTCCGGGCGCGGGTGGCGCGGCTGGAGCCGAAGGAGCGGGGGCTGCGGGCGGCGCGGGTGGAGGCCAACAGGAGGCGGCCGGCCGTGAAGGTGTCGGAGGATTCGGCGGCGGCTTTGGTGGCGGGGGCGGATTCGGCGGCTTCGGAGGGGCTGGCGGCGGTGGAGCCGCGGCGGGCGGATTCAGCGGCGGCTTCGGGGGACTGGGATCCAACGGATCCGTCGCGGCCAATGCGGAGTTCGTGTACGTGCTTCAGAACAATACGCTGTATCAGTTTTCCGCTAAGGACCTCAAGCTGCTCAAACGCCTTTCGATTGACCCCATCGGCGGACCCGCTGCAGCGGCCCAACCCGCAGCACGTCGCTCCGTTCGTTGAAGCTCCTGCCGATTCGCCCACGGACTCGCACGCCCCCAACAGCGCATCCGCGTCTGTTGGGGGCCTGTGCGACAGCACAGTTCTTTGCTCCCGTAGCTCAGTCGGATAGAGCGACGGTTTCCTAAACCGTAGGTCGCAGGTTCGAATCCTGCCGGGGGCACTCCCTTCTCACGCATACCCGCTGGGGACGTTCACCAGCGATTCCGGCCAGAAGATGATCCAGGGTCTGTTGGCGTCGTACAGGAGCCGAACGCTCTTTCCGCGGCCGGCGAGACGATAGGCCGCGCGGGCCGCTTCTCCGTAAAGATTGCAAGTCTCGATGCGTTCGACTCCGCCGGCGGAGCAGCGCAGCCAGGCGCGATGACGGCGCACGCCACCGCTGTAGAAGCTTGTCGGCTCCACGCGCGCGATGGTTCCCTCGGTGACGAGGCCTTCCCGCAGCAGGCGGAGTTGGCGACGGTGATACAGCCAGGGAAAGAGCGCCAGTGACAGACCCAGCAGGGGAAGGATCACAGCGAGACTCCGGAACCAGATCCGATCTCCAGGGGAAGATGTTTCGACAAGGAATCCACCCACGAGGCCCAGGACCAATCCTCCCAGCACCAGGCAGGCGCCGACGAGGACCGCGAAGAGGCTCCCGCAACCGATCCACTGTCGGCGGAAGTTGGGCGGAATCGTCCGCGGCGGCGACTGGCGGAGAAGATCCGTGACGTCGCTGCGCGACACCAGCGTCGCGCGCACCACTGCGCCGAACGGTCCCGCGAGCTTCTCCGCTGCCGCGCGGGCATCGGGCTTCAGTTCCGTCTCATCGGGCTGAACTTTGCGGGAAGCCCGGCGCAGGAGCCGAAAGATCCGTACGGCCTGTTTGGCGAACTGCTTCAACTCGCGCGGCTCGCAGGTGCCGTGCGGGTGAAAGACGATGAGGCGGTTTTCCTCGGCCTGGACCTCGAAGCCGCGATGCGCGGCAAAGTACTTCAACACTTTGGGGTTGAACAACTCTCGCGTCCACTGAACATGGACCGCGCTCAGGTGGTATTGTTGCGAGAAGTGCGGATGACTCTCGAAGTCGATGTCTGTCTGGCCCGCGCCCATCAGTCCGAGAGCCACTCTCATCAGCGCGTGCTCGGGCCGAAGGAGGAATTTCGGCAACTGCAAGCCTTTGGACTCGAAGTAGGCGACGGTGCGGGTTTCGTTCTGGTGGCTGTCACCGTCCGCATCGACGGAGGCCAGGTGCATGTCGCCGATGACGAGCCGCGACCTGCCCGTGCGGCGGTACATGGCGTTGGTCATTCCGGCTGAGCTGTAACCGAAGAAGAATGTGTTCCGCATGCGCTGCTCGATGGCTTCGGGAGCATCGGCGGCATACGCTAAGCCGAGCCGTTGGGCAGCCTGTCGGACACCCCGCTCACGCCGGATGCGCTGGACGACATAACGGAAACCGTACGCGCCACCCCCGACGGCAGCGAGGCTCGCGATGACGATCCGGATTTCGAAGTGATCGGAATCGATGAAGCTGTTGAGCGAACCGGCAATGAGCGTGGCGCCGATCAGTGCACCGATCGCCGTGCCACGAATCTTGCGTTTGCGCTCGCTGTGTCTCGGCATACCGGCGGTTTCCTGGTGTCCTGCCGATGGCACCGGCCGGTCGTTCACGCCGTCGTGCTCTGGCGGGTCGCGAGGTACAGTCCCGCGTAGACCTTGGGATCGATGTAGGCGCCGGCAACGCGTTGGGCGGTGAGCCAGGCGTCGATGCGGTCGAGGGGGACTTCGTGGACGGTGATCGATTCGGACGTGTCGCTGCCCTCCGCTGTGACTTTCTGCAGGCCCTCGGCGAGGAAGTACGTCACGATTTCGCTGGTGAGGCCGGGTGACGTGGGGCAGTCCCATAACTGCGTGAGCCGCCCGGCGCGGTAGCCGGTTTCTTCTTCCAGTTCGCGGGCGGCGGCGGCGTGCAGCGGTTCGTCGGAGACTGCCGCGGTATCGCCGGCGAGGCCCGACGGCCAGTCGATCACGCGGCGGCCGACCGCCGGGCGGAACTGCTCGGTCAGTACGGCGTGGGCGTCTGCGGTGACGACGATCACCACGACCACGCCGCTCGAACGGCGGCGCTCGGTGAACTCCCAGCCGCCGCGACTGACCAGCCGCAGGTAGCGGCCTTCGGCTAGGATCCGGTCTTGTTCGTTGGCACCGGTCGGCATGGCGGTATCATAGGTGGCGAGGGTCGAGAGTCGAGGGTCGAGAGCCAGCGGCTGAGCCAGACACCGCGAGCGTTGCGTTCTGCTGGCTCTCGACTCTCGACCCTCAGCCCTCGACCCGCTTCGGATTTCGTCATTCGGATTTCTGCACACCAATCACCCGAGGAGACACTCCGTGAGTGCGAAGCGAATCGTCACGTGGCTGGCCGCTGCGGCGGTGCTGGCCGGTTGGGCCGCAACCACTGAAGCCGGGCAGCCGAAGGAGAAGGCCCGCGTGTTGTTCCTCACGCAAAGCAAGGGTTTTAAACATGGTTCGGTGAATCGTCGCGAGGGGGAACTCGCGCCGGCGGAGATCGCCATCACGCAACTCGGTCAGCAGACGGGGTTGTTCGAGACCCACTGCACGCAGGATGCGGCGGCCGACTTCACCGCCGAAAACCTCAAGAACTACGACATCGTCATGTTCTACACGACCGGCGAATTGCCGATCTCGAATGAGGCCCGCGACTACTTCGTCAACGAGTGGCTCAAGCAGGAGGGGCACGGCTTCATCGGCTTCCATTCGGCGACCGACACCTTCCGCACCGACAACCCGGATCACAAGTGGTACTGGGACCTGGTGGGCGGCACGTTCAACGGGCACCCCTGGAACGCTGGCACCACGGTGACGATCACCGTGCACGATCCCGAGCATCCGACGATGCGGCCCTTCGGCGACGAGTTCGAGTTCAAGGACGAGATCTACCAGTACGTGCACTGGGAGCCGAAGAACGTGCGCGTCTTGATGAGTCTCAACATGGCGAAGTGCAAGCCGTCGAAGCCGTATCATGTGCCGGTGGCCTGGTGCCGCGCTTGGGGCGACGGCAAGGTTTTCTACAACAACCTGGGCCACAACGAGGCGACATGGACCGACAAGAAGTTCCTGAAGTCGACGGAGAACGCCGTCCGCTGGGTGCTGGGCCTGATCGAGGGCGATGCCATGCCCAACCCGGAGGTCTCCGCCGAGGAAGAGCAGAAGGCGCAGGCGGCCGCGAAGTGAGGTGGCGGAATCGTCGCCGTGCACCGCAGCGCCTTTTGACGCGGTCGCGATGGCGACCGCCGCGTCTGAGCGCGCCCGAAAGGCATCTCGCCCCGCGTGATCGAGATGGCGTCACCGAGGCGGTCGCTGAGGTTCGCCGGCGGAAGGCGCGACATTTCAACCGACTCTCATCTATTGGGGTTTCCACCTACTCCTTAAGGTTTCACTTAGGTCGTTCCCTTACAGTTCGCACAGAACTTCAATGGGAGGTAAATCCCTCTCCACGACGTAACTTGATGTAAGCCAATAATCTCTCATTGCGTCGCCTGGAGCGGCCCCAAACTATTTCGAGCAAAATTCCGATTCTTCGGATTTTTTCGTTCCTCCAGCGGCCGCCTTGCGCGCTTTTACCGGATAGAGGGCGATTCACTGCTCTCCCGCGGTGTCGGGCCGCATCCCGGTTACCAAGTGCCACCAGAGCAGCCCAGGAGCGTCCAGTGCACACATCGACCGCCGTCAGTCGGCCAAACCCGCACGCAGCAGCCGATCCCGATCCGAGCCACACAGACGCATTCCGCCAATCACCAATGGAGCAACCCGGTCTGGTTGACCCCCGCGACTTGACCGATAAGTCTGGCGAGCCATTGCCGATGCCACCTCCAGACGACACGCCGAAACGGGCGACGATGGTCCCTCGGTCCAGCGAGGGCGCGTCCATTTGCGATGCACAGTTTGAGCGAGTCAGCGACTGATCCCGTTCGCACGTCGAACTGCCGGCCGCGCACCGCTGGTGCCGCCGCGATGCGCGTACAGGAGGTTCTGGATGGCCCGACTACTGCTGATGGAGCACGTTGGCGACAACACCGGGGCGGCGGAGCTCCTGGCGGCCAATCCGTCCTGGGATCTGCTCGAGGCATTCAGCCCGCATGAAGCCTTGGCGAAACTGCAGGTCGGCATCGATCTGTTGCTGGCACACATCAGTCTGTCCAAATCTGACGGCGGCGAGTTTGTCTCGCACGTCCGCGAGCTGTTTCCGCGACTGCCCATTCTGCTGATCGCGTGCGATCAGGACCACGACACGCTGGTCAAGGCGTTGTTGCTGGGAGCGGCCAGTTACGTGCCGCGAGGTCGGCTCGCACGCGAGCTCGTGGGCACCGTCGAACGTCTGCTGGCGCTGACCGGCCGCGAATACCGTCGGCGGCTCGCCGAGTGTCTGGCGCGCGGCCAAACTCGTCTGGTCTTCGGCAACGACCGCCAGATGATCCCTGTGGTCGTCGGCCATGTGCAGGACTGCGCCGAGGATTTCGGTTTATGTCACGAACGCGATTCCTTTCGTCTGGCGGTCGCGCTGGAAGAAGCACTGGCCAATGCACTGGTCCACGGAAACCTGGAGGTCAGCAGCGAACTCCGCGGGCAGAATGGCAACGACAGTGCCTACGCGGACTTGATTTCGATCCGGCTCGAGCAGGAACCCTATTGTCGCAGAAAAATCATGGTGGACGTCACGTTCGATGACCGCGAAGTCCGAACCGTCATCACCGACGAGGGTCCCGGATTTGATCCCTCCCGCGTTGCCGACCCGACCGATCCGAGGAACCTCGCCAAGCCGTACGGCCGGGGTATGATGCTCATGAAGGCATTCATGGACGAGGTCCGCTACAACGACCGGGGCACGCAGGTGACGTTGATCAAGCGAAGACGATCGTAACGCACTGGCAACTCGCCGGACTGGTGAGGCCATTTGACGGGGAGCGTGCACAATCCGCAACGCGGACAGCAGCCCTGCGCGAGCGATCATTTCGAACGTGCGGTGTCCAACAGCCCTTGCAAAGCCGCCAGATCCGCCGGCTTCACCAGGTGAGCATCAAATCCTGCCTCCAGGCACCGCCGCCGGTCGTCCTCGTCCCCGTAACCCGTCACCGCGACCACCAACCGCTCGTGACCGCCCGGCTGGGCGCGCAGCCGGCGGCAAACCTCCAGTCCGCTCAGATCGGGCAAGCCGATGTCGAGCAGCACCAGGTCCGGACGGTAGGTGTCAGCCAGTTCCAGTGCGAGCTGACCTTGGTGAGCGATGCGGACATCGTTCCCGTACAGCCGAAGCAGCATGGCCAGGCACTCGGCTGCATCCCGATTATCGTCCACGACGAGGATGCGGCGCCCGGAAACCGGCACGACCTCTCCCGGCGCGCGACTCGGTTCCTCTGGCCGAGCGGCAGCTCTCGCATCCCTGAGCAGCGGTATTCGCACCACGAACTCACTACCTTGGCCGGGGCCCGCGCTGAACCCCTGGGCCGTACCGCCGTGCATCTCCGTCAGCCGCCGCACCAGCGTCAGGCCGATGCCCAGGCCGCCTTCGGCGCGGTCCAGCGTGTGCTCTCCCTGCGTGAAGAGATCGAATACCCTGGACAGCATCTCCGGGGCGATCCCGACGCCGCTATCTCGAACGCGGACCACGGCCTGACCGTTCTCCTGCTCGACCGCAACCCGGATCCGGCCGCCCTGCGGCGTGTACTTGGCGGCGTTGTTCAGCAGATTCCAAACGACCTGCGCCAGCCGCACGGGATCGGCCTCTACCGGCAAGGGCAGGGATGGCAGCATCACCTCCAGCGTGTGCCGCCTCGCGTCGATCAGCGTCTGACTTCCCTCGATGACGCGTGCCACGACCGCGGCCAGGTCCAGGCGCTCTTTGCAGAGCCGGATCATACCTTGACTGACACGGCTCACATCCAGCAGGTCATCGACGAGCCGGACCAGATGCTCGATCTGGCGCTCCATGATGTCGCAGGCCCGGCAGAATTCTTCGCTCTGCTCCGACACACCCGCGCGGACCACCTGGAAAGCATGCCGGATCGGCGCCAGCGGATTACGAAGTTCGTGCGAAAGCATCGCCAGGAATTCGTTCTTGCGGCGGTCGGCCTCGGCTAGCTCCTGCACCCGTTGCCGCAAGTCCTGCTCCAGCCGTCTGCGCTCGGTAATGTCGCGGAAAACGAGCACCACGCCCGCGATGTTCCCGTGCTCGTCCCGGATGGGCGCGCCACTGTCGTCGATCGGGATTTCCATGCCATCCTTGCGGATCAGGACCGTGTCGTCAGCCACGCCGACCATCTCGTTCTGGCGCAGCACTCGCGTCGCGGCGTTCTCCACCGGCTCTCGGGTAGTCGCGCTGACGATCTGCAGCACTTCGGGGAGGTCTTTCCCTAGCGCCTCTTCCCTCCAGCCTGTCAGGTGCTGGGCCGACGGGTTGAGGAACGTCACGCGGCCTTCAGTATCCGTCGTGATCACGGCATCGCCGATGCTGGAGAGCATCGCGGCGACACGGACGTTCTGCTCGGCCAGCCGCCGTTCAAACTCGCGCCGCTCCAGTTGCCGCAGTTGCTCGGCCTGCCGCTTGACCTGTTCAGTCGCCTCGAACAGTTCGACGAACCAGGCGACCTTCGCGCGCAGGATTGGCGGGACCAGCGGCTTGATCAGGTAGTCGACCGCGCCGATGGCGTACGCCTGCTCGAGCGTGGGCCGGTCGGTCTCATGGGCCGTCAGGAAGATGATCGGCGTACGGCGCGACCGTTCCTGACTGCGAATCAGGCGGGCCGTCTCGAAGCCACCCAGCCCCGACATCCGCACGTCCAGCAGGATCACGGCGAATGTGTCGGCGAGCAGCCGCTCCAGTGCTTCCTCGCCGGAGCGCGCCTCCACAACGTCGTGTCCCAGATCGTCGAGAATCGCCCTCAGGGAGAGCAGATTCGCAGGCTCGTCATCGACGACCAGGATATTCACCTTCGAGTCGGGCATCGGGGCATGCAACCTCGGCAGCTCACCACAGTATCCGTTGAAACTGCCGACGTGCAACCTCAGGCTTTGATGATGACCGTGGTCATGTCGTCGTGCGGCACAATTCTGCCCACGAAGCCGAGCACGGCCGCGAGAGCCCGGAGATTGTCCGGCTGATCGTCGACCAGCAGAATACTCACACGACCATCGCCGGACGCGGACCCACCGGCCACCGCCGTCTGCACGTCGGCGCGGACGGATCTCGGGGCCAGGGCCTGTCGGGCTCTGCGTTGGGAAAGAGTTTCAACGGACATAGCAAGACAGACCGCGTTCAATGAGACAGTCGTCGCCGGCTCTTCGTGCAACTTTCCGCCAGCTCCAGAGCCTTCTACTCGCTCCCCATTCGAGAACGTCCTTCGTCCTATATCCCTTTAAACGCAATCCGGCAGCCGGTCGGACAGCACCGGCACCCCAGAAATGAACATGAGCCTTATCTGGTTTGTAACCTCGGCCACTGCACGCGATGGGCGACAGGTCTCGCGCCATGCCCATGTTCCGGGCGTCGGGCTGCGGCTTTTCCCCATGAACGTCCAGTGCCGGCAGCGTACAATTCGCAAAGGCACTCCTTCGATCTCGCCGTCGCTGTCTTTGCGGTCCCTCATTCAGAACGGCCGGCTGCTGGTTTGAGCGGCGACGAAGATCGGCGCTGGCCGTTCATCACGATGGGGCAACAATGACACAACCGCGCCCGACGAGCCGACGGCGTTCTGCAGGGAGCCAGCCGACGATACCGCCCGCTGCCGCCGCCGATCGGGAGCGCGAGACGATACACCCTCACGTGCAGGACTCCACGCCGGCCGCCGGCGCCGCCGGTCCAAACGTCGGGAAGGCTTTCGGTCGTTACGAGATTCTCGAGTGCCTGGGCCAGGGGGCGATGGGGTCGGTCTATAAGGCCCGCGACTCTCAGCTCGATCGGCTGGTGGCGATCAAGGTGCCGCGGTTCGCTGCCGGCGAAGACCCGACGCTCCTGGAGCGGTTCTATCGCGAGGCCCGGGCGGCGGCGGCGCTCAGCCATCCGAACATCTGTCCCGTCCACGACGTGGGTGAGATCGACGGCACGCATTACATCTCGATGGGCTACGTCGACGGCCGCCCGCTGTCGGACTTCGTGCGGCCCGACAAGCCGCCTCAGGAACGGCAGGCCGCCGCCGCGGTGCGCAAGCTGGCCCTTGCGCTGGAAGAAGCGCACCGGCACGGCGTGGTGCACCGCGACCTGAAGCCGGACAACGTGATGGTCGATGGCCGCGGCAATCCCGTGGTGATGGACTTTGGCCTCGCGCTCCGCAGCACGAGCGAAGACAACGTGCGCGTCACGCGGGCCGGGCAGATCATGGGCACGCCCGCCTACATGTCGCCCGAGCAGGTGGACGGCGACAGCGAGCGCGTCGGCCCGGCCAGCGACGTCTACAGCCTGGGCGTCATGCTCTACGAACTGCTCACCGGCCGTTTGCCATTCGACGGCTCGCTGGCGTCGGTCCTCGCCCAGATCGTGGCGGGCAGTCCGCAGCCGCCGACAGAGCACCGGCCCGGCCTCGATCCGCGGCTGGAGGCGGTTTGCCTGAAGATGATGGCGGCAGACCCGCAAGCGCGGTATCCATCGATGAAGGCCGTCGCGGACGCGCTGACGGAATACCTGCAGGCGCCCGCGAGCGGGAGCCGCCGGGCGTCTGATCCAGTGCGCAAGTCCGCGGCCGCAGGGCTC
>JAHWKJ010000063.1 GCA_019347905.1 Planctomycetota bacterium | reverse complement strand
ACCGACTGCGGGAGCACGACGACCAAGGCCATCCTCATCCAGAAGGTCGATGGACACTACCGCCAGACGCATCGCGGCGAAGCCCCCACCACGGTCGAAGCGCCCGTGGCCGACGTGACGGTGGGAGTCGCGAACGCCGTCACCGAAGTGGGCGAGCTCGCCGGCCGCCGCCTCATCGACGAGAACGGCGAGATCATTCGCCCGGCGAGCGGGAGCCGTCAGGCTCCCGATTCCCCGGACGGCCAACGCCCCCCCGAAGGCTGCGATATCTACATTTCGACGTCGAGCGCCGGCGGCGGCCTGCAGATGATGGTTGCCGGCCTCGTCCGCGAAATGACCGCCGCCAGCGCCAAGCGCGCCGCCCTCGGTGCCGGGGCGATCGTCATGGATACGATCGCCTCCAACGACAAGCGGCTGCCGCACGAGCAGATTCAGCGGATCCGCGAACTGCGGCCCGACATGATCCTGCTGTCGGGCGGGACCGACGGCGGCAACACCGCCAAGGTCGTCGAGATCGCCGAACTGATCGCTCCCGCCCGCCCACAGCCGCGCTTCGGCAGCGCCTACCGCATGCCGCTGATTTACGCGGGCAACCGCGATGCCGCTCCTCTGGTCCGCGACGTGTTCCGCGAGGGGAACGTCGAGCTTTCGATCGTCGACAACCTGCGGCCCGTGCTGGAGCGCGAGAACCTGGGTCCGGCCCGCGACGCCATTCACGACCTGTTCCTCGAACACGTGATGGCCCACGCCCCCGGCTACGACAAGCTGATCGCCTGGACCGACGCCGACATCATGCCCACGCCCGGCGCGGTGGGCAACATCCTGCAGGAGATCGCCCGGCGCCAGAACCTCTCGGCGGTCGGCGTCGATATCGGCGGGGCCACCACCGACGTGTTCAGCGTCTTCGACAACCCGGAGAGCGGCGAGCCGGTCTTCAACCGCACGGTCAGCGCGAATCTGGGGATGAGCTACTCAATTTCCAATGTCTGCGCGGAGGCCACGCTGCCGCGGATTCTACGGTGGGTGCACTTCGACATGGACGAGCGCGAGCTGCGGAACCGGGTGAAGAACAAGATGATCCGCCCGACGACGATTCCGCAGACGCTGGAGGCCCTCGTGTTCGAGCAGGCCGTCGCCCGCGAAGCCCTGCGGCTGGCCTACGAACAGCACAAGGAGTTCGCCACCACGCTGAAGGGCGTGCAGCAACAGCGCACCGTCGGCGACACATTCGCGCAGCAGGTCAGCGGCCAGACCATCGTCGACAACATGAAGCTGGACCTGCTCGTGGCCTCGGGCGGCGTGCTCTCGCACGCCCCGCGGATGGAGCAGACGGCGGCGATGCTCGTCGATGCCTTCCAGCCGGAAGGTTTCACGCGGCTGGCCAAAGACAGCATCTTCATGATGCCGCACCTGGGCGTGCTCGCGCAGGTGCACCCGCAGGCGGCGCTGGAGGTCTTCGAGCGCGACTGCCTGATCTACCTCGGCACCTGCATCGCCCCCGCCGGCCAGGGCAAGCCCGGCAAGGCTTGCTTCAAGTACCGCATCGAAGGTGGCGGCCTGAACGAATCCGGCGAACTCGCTGTTGGCGATTTAGAGCTTCTGCGGCTTGGCGAAGGCCAGAGCGCCCGCGCGACGATCGAACCAGCCCGCGGCTTCGACTGCGGCGCGGGTAGCGGCAAAGCGATCGAACGCGAGGTGCAGGGCGGCACGGTGGGCCTCATCCTCGACGCCCGCGGCCGCCCGCTCGAACTCCCCCCCGACCGCGCCGCCTGCCGCGAAATGGTGACGAAGTGGGTGCGGGCGCTGGAGCTGTATGAGAAGTGATTGATTCTCGCTACGACAGCCGCTCGAGCTTCGTCACGCGGCCGGTGGGCACCCATTCGACGACGTAGATATTGCCGCCCTTGTCGAAGCAGGCGTCGTGCGGGTGGATGAAGCGGCCGGGTTTCCACTGGTCGGGCTGCTGCCGGACTTTGAATCCGTCCAGCACCTGCTTCGTCCACTCGGGATCGTGACCCAGGTGGGCGATGACGCGGTTGTCCTTGTCGAACAGCGTGACCCGCGCGTGCAGGTCGGGGCACAGCAGAACGTCGCCGCGAATATCGATGTCGGCCGGAAAGCTCACGTCGTGGACGAAGCCCAGGTGCTCGCCGTCGAGGGTGAAGTATTGCAGCCGCGCGTTCGCCCGGTCGGCGATCACCAGCGAGGGCTCGCGGCCGGGGCGGTCGTCGAGCCACAAGCCATGCGGCGTCTTCAGCCGTCCCTTCTCTTCACCCGCGCCGCCGAAGGTGCGGACCCACTCGCCCCGTTTGTCGTACTGGTGGATGTAGTGCGAGCCGTAGCCGTCGCCGATGTAGAACCCGCCGTCGGGAGCGAAGCAGACGTTCGTGGGGCTGTAGCGGTTCTTGGGACTCTGGTAAACGCCCGGTTCGGTGGGCACGCCTTTCTTCCAGACGACTTCGCCCTTGAGATCGGTCTTGGCGACGATGCCGAGCTGAATGCACGAGAGGTACAGGAACTCCTGCCCATCTTCGCTGCGGACGTCGATGCCGTGCCCGCCGCCGTGGAACTCCTTGCCGAACGAGCGGACGAAGCGGCCTTCGGCGTCGAAGACGGCGATGGCGTCCACCGGCTCCTTCGCGTGTGAACGGTGCTTGATGTAGACGAGGCCCTCGCGGTCCCCGCACACGCCATGCGTATCGCCCCACGTGAGGTGTGCGGGCAGTTCGCCCCAGCCGTGATGGCAGGCGTAGCGGTACTCGCCCTCGCCGACGACGGGGAGCGCATCGCCGGCCTTCTTTGTCGCGCCGAGGATCAACGGCCCGGCGCTCGCGGTGAGGGCTGCGGCCCCGGCGGCTTTCAGAAACGTGCGGCGGCTGGTGCGGGTCGGCATGGAAAAGGCCTTGTGAAAGGGAAGAGCATCGAGTGCAAGCGTCGTGGCGGCAAGCTGCCAGCTTGCCGCCTTTGCGGCGATTCGTCACAAGCTGGCAGCTTGTGACCACGCCGGTTGCCGCATTGTAAAGGTATGGGCGGCCGTCAAACCACAATCAACGAAGCCAGAGGTCGTTGACCGCCTCCGGTGCGCGACCTACAGTTCAAATGCGCCTTCTCCCGTTGCCGCTCGCCCCGGCGGCACGTCCGACAGCGACCGATCCTCCACCCCGGTTCCCGCGGTTCGGAAGGCGCCGCCGCGATCGCGGAACCCCTTCCCGCAGGTGCTCTTGCCATGAGCCAGCCCGACGACACCGCGCCCGACAGCGGCGGCGAGCCGAACGCGAACAAGCCCAAAGGCCGCGATTCGAAGCGGCCCGACCGCTCGCAGGCCAGCAACATCTTTCTGTACCTGATGTTCGCCGTCGTCGTCGCCGCCCTGGTCACGATGTGGATGAACTGGCGGAGTCGCGGCGAGGAGGTCAAGTTCGGCGAATTCGAGGCGGGCTTGCGCAGCGGCCGGTTTTCGGCGAAGAACGTGCACGAGGTCGTGATTGGGCCCAGCGAGATCCGCTTTCAGGACCGGCCGGAACCGGAGCCAGGCCAGAAGGTGCCGGAATCGCAGCCGGAAGCGAAGCGGTTCTACGTCCCCACGCACCAGATGGGCGACGAAAAAGAGGCGGAGCTGACCCGCCTGTTGAGCGAGCAGGGTATCGTCAACTTCGAGTACGAGAAGGCCCCGCCCGAGTGGTACTCGCTGATTCCGCTCCTGGTCATTCCGGTCATCTTCCTGTTGTTCTTCGTGTTCCTGTTCCGGCGGATGGGCGGGGCCGGTTCGGCGATGAGTTTCGGCCGCAGCCGCGGAAAGCTGTACGCCCAGGAAGACATCCGCATCACCTTCAAAGACGCCGCGGGCATCGAAGAG
The DNA here is from genome assembly GCA_019347905.1 of Planctomycetota bacterium. Lineage (GTDB taxonomy): Bacteria > Planctomycetota > Planctomycetia > Planctomycetales > Planctomycetaceae > JAHWKJ01. The sequence continues at coordinate 12,458 of JAHWKJ010000063.1, read as the reverse complement.
GCCGTCGAAGAGCTCCGCGAAGTCGTCGAGTTTCTGCGGACGCCGGCGAAGTACCAGGCGCTGGGGGGCCGCATTCCGCGCGGCGTGCTGCTCGTCGGCCCGCCCGGAACCGGCAAGACGCTGCTGGCGAAGGCCGTCGCCGGCGAGGCGGGCGTGCCGTTCTTCAGTCTCTCCGGCTCCGACTTTGTGGAAATGTTCGTCGGCGTGGGGGCCGCCCGCGTCCGCGACATGTTCCAGCAGGCCGTCCAGCGCTCGCCGGCGATCATCTTCATCGACGAGCTCGACGCGCTGGGCAAGACCCGCGGCAGCGGCATGCCCGGCGGACACGACGAGCGCGAGCAGACGCTCAACGCGCTGTTGGTCGAGATGGACGGCTTCTCGTCCGACCTCAGCGTCATCGTGATGGCCGCCACCAACCGGCCGGAGACGCTCGACCCCGCTCTGTTGCGGCCTGGCCGCTTCGACCGGCATGTGACCGTCGATCGCCCCGACGTGAAGGGCCGCGAGGCGATCCTCAAGGTGCACGCCGCCCGCATCAAGATGGACGAGACTGTGAACCTGTCGCGGCTGGCCCGCATCTCGCCCGGCTTCGTGGGGGCGGACCTGGCGAACCTCGTGAACGAGGCGGCGCTGCTGGCAGCCCGCAAAGACAAAAAACGGGTCACGATGAAGGATTTCGAGGAGGGCATCGAGCGTGTCGTCGCGGGACTCGAAAAGCAGACGCGGCTGATCCACGAGGACGAAAAGCTGCGAGTCTCGTACCACGAATGCGGGCACGCCCTGGTCGCGTGCAGCCTGCCGCACATGGACCCGGTGCACAAAATCTCGATCATCCCACGTGGCATGGGCCTGGGCTATACGCTGCATTTCCCGGAAGACGAGCGGCACCTGACGACGCGCACGGAGCTGCAGAACCGCATCTGCTGCCTGCTGGGCGGCATTGCAGCCGAGGCCATCGTGTTCGAGGAGACTTCAACGGGAGCGCAGAACGACCTGCAGCGGGCCTCATCGATCGCCCGCCGCATGGTCACCGAGTTCGGGATGAGCAAAAAGCTGGGCCGCGTGTTCTACACCGAAAACGCCCGCTCGCAGTATCTGGGAGCGCCTTCGGGCGGGCCCGACGTCATCCACAGCGAAGAGACGATCCGCGAGATCGACTTGGAGGTGAAGCGGATCATCGACGAAGCCTCGGAGGCGGCCCATGAGATTCTCGGCACTCGCCGGGCCTGCCTCGACCACATGGCCCGCGAGCTGATGGAGTGCGAGGTGATGGACGCCGACCACCTCAAGCGGATCCTCGACCAGCACAAGACCAGCCCGCAGCTCAGTCCGGGCACGCGGCTGCCTGCCGCTGGAGACGAGTCGCACGGCGAGCCGATCGCAGTGAAACCCGGTGCGGAAACGGCGCCGGCGCGGGGCGTTGGGGACGGGGCGTAGCGAGCGTAGGCACAAGCTGCCAGCTTGTGGCGATTTGCCGCAAAGACGGCAAGCTGGCAGCTTGCCGCTACTTCAGGTCGACCCGTGTGCCGCCGCCTGTTGCTGGGCGATGAGGGCCGCGGCGGCCGCGGAACCGCTGTTGCCCTGCAGCGAGGCCAGCCCCGGAATGCCAACTCCCAACCCCGTCAGCGGGTTGCTCCAAAGCTGTGTGCCGTCGAGCGGGTCGAGGCAGTACATGTAGCCCTGCACGGAGACGATCAGCCGGTCGCCGTCGACGAGCACGGCAACGTGCCCTGAGCGTCCCTTGGGCGACTGCCACTGCCAGACGATCTCGCCGGTCTGGCGATCCAGGGCCACCACGCGGGAATTGAAGCCCACGTACACGAGATCCATCAGTCCGCGGGCGGGCGGGCCGGCTTGGAAATCGTCGCGGTTGTCCATCGGGTAGCCTCAAAACCGAAGCCCACGGGTTGCAACCCGTGGGCTTGCGAGCCTCACGCGAGCCGGCCGAACGTCATGATCGTGATGTCGTCGTTCTGCGGCCGGCCGTTGGCGTGGCGGCGGACGTCGGCCAGCAGCGCCTTGCCCAGCTCTTCCGGATCGGGGCTGTTCGCTTTGACGAACTCGACCACACGCTCCTTCGTATACAGCTCGCCGTCCGGATTCATGGCCTCGTCGACGCCGTCGGTCACGATCACCACGGTTTCGCCCGGCTCCAGCTTGCGCGAGACGACGTCGTACGGATACTCGTCCATGATGCCGATCGGAATGCCGATCGTCTCATCGCCGAACTCGTCGATCGAGCCGTCCGGTCGGCGGATGAGCGGGGACATGTGGCCGGCGTTCACCAGCGACATTTCGTGCGTCTCCAGGTCGATCACCACCAGCACGTAGGTGACGAAGCGGCCTTCGACGCTGCGGGCGCACATGTGGTTGTTGATCGCCTGGATGGCCTCGCCCACGTCGCTGGTGAACCGCATTGTGCTCTGCACGACGCTGGCGATGCGGGACATGAGGATCGCCCCCGGCACGCCCTTGCCCGCCACGTCGCCGAACGACAGGCACACCTTGCCATCGGAGAGGATCATCGCGTCGTAATAGTCGCCGCCGACTTCCTGGGCCGAGTCGTACGAAGCGAAAAACCTGTAGCCTTCGACGGTGGGCAGCTTGTCCGGCAGCAGGGCCTGCTGCACGTTGCTGGCGATGCGCATCTCGCTGTCGCGCTTCATCTTCTCCATGTGCGAGACTAAAAGCCGTGCGCTCTCGTACGACAGCGCCGCCTGCCCCGCCACCGCCAGGAGCAGCCCCAGATCCTCTTCCTTGAACTGCTTGACCGGGTTCTGCGTGTCGATGTTGATCACGCCCATCGGCTCGCCGGCCAGGTCCAGCAGTGGCACGCACATCATCGAGCGGATGGTGAGCGCCGAGATCGATTCGCTGGCCTCGAACCGCGAGTCGCTGGCCGCGTCGGCCGAGAGGATGCCCTGCTTGTCCTTGAGCACCTTGTTGAGGATCGTGCGGCTCATCCGCACGGTCGAGTCCTCCTCGTCGCGGCGGTGCTTCTGGGCCGCCGGGATCATCTTCGCCGTCTGCGGATCCTTGAGCAGAATGCTGCCGCGGTCCGCCTGCGGGAAGATGCCAAACAGGGTGTCGAGGATCCGCGGCAGGATGGCCCTCGTGTCGACTGTGCCGGCGAGGCTGCGGGCGATCTCGATAATGCCCTTGAGCTTGGCTTCCGGCTGGGCCTCCAGCACGCCGAAGCCGCTGGCGTTATCCACCGTGCCCATCAGGGTGGCGGAATCTTCGTCTTCGCTGTCCAGCTCGAAGTTGAACGCCCCGTCGCCGTCGGAGACGGTGGACATCGCGTCGCCCGTGACCGTCGCCGTGCCGGGCGCGGACTTCGGACCCGGCGCCGGCTCGGGCTTTTTCGGGGGGGGCGAATCCGATTCGAACCGCAGCAGGATCGGCCCCAGCTTCAGCCGGTCGTCGTGCGAAAGCTCGACGCGGTTTTCGATCTTCTGCCCGTTGACGAAGGTGCCGTTGCCGCTGCCCATGTCCTCGACGAACACGCGGTCGCCTTCGCGGATCAGCCGCGCGTGCTTCCGCGAAACCATGTTCGACTGGAGCTGAATCGAGCATTCCGGCAGCCGCCCGATGACGGTTTCCTCGCCGGAGAGCTGATAAGGCGTGGCTTCCCCGCCTTGGAGCAACACGAGCGTGGGCATGTCCTCAAACCCTTTCGATGAGCGCAGGCCCGATCGATTGTAGATGTGCCCCCGGCGCCACGCAACGATCGTCCGCGGCCGGTCAGGGCCCGTTGACTTCGATCAATGGCACAGGGTACGTTGCAACCATGACAGGTATCGACGAGAACGTCGGCATGGATCCCGCGCTCAAAGCGGAGCTGCAAGGGGCGTGCAACCGGGTCGGCAAGGATCTGTTGCCGACGATGCAGGAGCGAAAGGCGGCCGCCGCGCGGACCGACCGCCGGCGCGAGGAGCATGCCAGGCGGTTTGGGATTCAAGACGTGACGCTGGAAGCTGTCCGCGAGTCCCGTCGCGGCCCATGAGATACGCAGTCGAAGGCTTTCAACGGTCTTGTAGCCGTGAAGAGCACGTCATTCCTCCAAGGTAGGTACAAGCAGCACCTGCTCCTTTCCTTGTTGCCGTAGCTCTCGTTCGATTTGCGACATCAGGTTGGCGTGATCCAAGGCGCGCACGCCGGGCCGGGATGGGGAGACGACGACATACAGCCAATCGTCTTCGAGTTTGTCGCCCGTGACCTGGAGGTACACGCCCTGGTTGCCGATCTCGGCCAGGCGGCGCCGCACCTCCGCAACAATTTCGGGAACTTCTGCTGGTGTGGGCATGGCCGGTCCCTGCTTAGAAGGATTCGAAGACAGTCGTCATCATGGAGATCGCCGCGCGCGCCTCGGCAATGCCGACCTCGCTGGACGGCTTGTAATCGGCATCGATCCTGAGCGTGTAGAGCCGTCCGATCAGCTCGGAAAGCTTATCGCGTTTGTTCTGGGCCATGTGGGGCATGCTTGTCTGGATGATGGGGCGAATCCTCGCGTGGCTGGGGCCTTCCCGGTGCGCCGGCATTGGCAGACCAACCGTGACCACTAACTCGTGTGTCACCTTGGAGAATGCCGCGAAGTACGCGCGCGCGACCGCGGAGCGGTAGCGATCCTGAACCACCAGCGCGCTGGCCGCCTTTCTTGCGTCTCGGGCCACGTCCAACCAGGTCTCGGGCACTTGAGCGACCTCCGTCCCAGTCCGCCCCATTCTAAGTCAAAGCCAGGTATTTGCCGCAAGCCATGCGGCGCAATTGCTCCCGTCAACAAGGCGTGCGTCTGGATTGTCGGTGGGAGATCCGTCAGTATCTCCGAAGCGACGCCGTTTCTGGAGGGCGGAACGAGAGGGCATCAAAGCTCCTCTGTGACCTGCACGCGATCGGCTGCCTGTTGGAACTGTGAATTGGGATCATGGCTGTGTTCCACGATGTGCTCCAGCGGCTCGGGATTGAAGAGGTCAACAGCGGCGTCTACCGCGGCGAATGGGTCCGGCAGCCGGGCGGCGGCGAACTGGTCTCGATCAACCCGTCCACCGCTGAACCCGTCGCACGCGTGCTGACGGCGTCGCGCGACGACTACGACGCCGCCGTCGAGCGCGCTTGTGCGGCGTTCGAGCGCTGGCGGGTGACGCCGCCGCCGGTGCGCGGGGAATTCGTCCGCCGCATTGGCCTGGCGCTCCGCGAGCACAAGCGCGATCTCGGGCGGCTCGTCACGCTGGAGTTGGGCAAGATCGCCAGTGAAGGCGAAGGCGAAGTCCAGGAAATGATCGACATGTGCGACTTCGCCGTCGGTCTCTCGCGGCAGCTTTACGGCCTGACGATCGCCAGCGAACGCCCGCGGCACCGCATGTTCGAGCAGTGGCACCCGCTGGGGCCGGTGGGCTTGAAGAACCATGCGAAGTTGCGTTTTCGCGGTACTGCTGCAAGTGTTGGCGTTGTTGGCACCAGTTCGGGCGGGTGAAACCCTGCGTTCCCTGGGAGCGGATGCGGATGGCGCCTTCTCCGCGGCGGTCGTTGTGGACGGTGCCTCGCTACTCTCGATGCGCACTTCTGTTCGATGAAGCCGCCCCTGGCGACAATTGTCAGTTGTTTTGCGAGGCGGGGAGCGGCTGCGATGCCTTCGTCGAGGCGGCTTGCCGTTCACGGACAACTGCACGAGCTTCTTCCATCGCCGCCTTATCGGCTTCGATCTCCGCCACGATGTTCCAGAAGGGTTGCTGGTAGCCGGCAGGATCGCGGACGTACGACATTTTGTCGTCGTAATCGGACTCTACGGCGCGGATAACCGCAGGCATCAATGCCAGCCACGCCGCCAGACAGCAAATAGCGACGGCGGCCGCCGAGAGGCCGGTTCGCCTCGCGACGTGTGCCCAGCGGCTTCGCGGCCCATTCCGCAGCAGTTGCCAGAGTGACCGCCCATCGGCACGAGCTTCGCGCCGCGCGGCCCAGCAGGCCACCGTCGCCAGCGCCAGCCCCGCCGCGACCAGCTCGCCCCGATGCGCAAACCACTGCAGCACCGCCCACAGCCACGATCCCTCTTCCAACTGAATTGCCGAGCGCAGAGTTTCGGCGGTAATCCGGCCTGCGCCAATCGCTTCCGGCAATGTGCGGTCGGCCGCGGCGGGCAAGTGCGCCAGTCCCGCAACAACGATTGGAGCAAGGGCGGCCGTCGCGAGCAGCAACAGCCCAATGACGGTCGTTGCGGTCAACCTCACGTCATGGTCCGCACGGTGTTTGCGGCGCAACGATCTCGTCCAGAGGATCAGGAACAGCCAGAAGAACAGTGACAATCCCGCGGCGGCCGACAGGACGGCTCCGACGGAAAGTTGGCGGAGTCCCTTGATGAACCATGCGAAGTCGTCGCGGCTTGTCGCCCACAGCACGACGAGGGCCGCAATCCACAGCACGATCACGTGCACGAGCGCCGTCCGCTCCGGCGTCCGCTCTGGAGGCAGCAGCTTCCGCAAACCGCTGTGTTTCACAGAGAACCACACGACCATGGCAGCGAACAGCATCCACACAACAGCGCAGAAGATCGTCACCTGCCATTCGCGCGGAATCACTTCGGCGGGCCCGAGCCCGAAGACGGCGAACGAGATCGCAACGGCCAACATCCAGCACGCAATGTGCCGAAGAACACCGAACGATGCTCGCACGGACGTGTGCGTGCCGAGCAGTCGTCCCGCCAGCAGGCCGGCGAGCGCCACGACGGCAAGCGGAACTGCCAGAGCGAGGCCCTCGACGCCCCATCCGAGCAAGTATGTCCCGGTTCCAGCCGACGCTGAGGCCTGCTGCCCTTCGAGGCGGTCGTCCGCCCTGCGATAAACCTCCAGCGTGACGCGCGAAGAATGATCGATGGCCTCGAGCGCGGCTAACTCAGCACGCGAAACCAGTCCAGGCTCCTCGGCAGCAAGCTCGCGGATTCTTGCGACTGCAACGATGCGGAACGAGTGCGGCAAGATATTCGTCCGCTCGCCACCGCTGCACGCCAACTCCTGATCGGCCACGCGTAGAACTTGCCGCCAGATCTCAATTGCGCCGCGTACGTCTCCGCGCTGGTGTGCGTCTTCGGCCCGGCCGCGAAGCCAATTCCTGAAGGCCATGTGGACCTTCGCCCTTCGATCTTCGGTCCGCCGGCCCACAGCGACATCGGCTCGTTCAGTGCGGGAGATTCCAACCCGATCGACAAACTGCGCGGCTGCGGCCAGGCCTCCTTCGCCGAAGCAGAGCTGCGGCAACTGCTGCGCACGGCGAAAGTGCTCCAGACCCTGCTCAAAACGCGCCACGTCGAGCACTTCCAGCCGGTCAGCATCTTCAACGAAAGTGAGCGTGGCCGCTTCATTCCAACAGGCCAGTGCGATCAGGTAATCGTAAAGGGCATTCTCAGGATCGTGTGCGGCGGCGGCACTCAAGACGCGCATCGATTCCGATGATCGCTGGACCATCCTGCCCCCGAAGATCGGTGCGCTGAAGAGCAGTTGCGCGCGCATCTGCCACCAGCGAGCTTCGTCCGGCTCAAGGCGCGTGGCGAGTTCGGCCAGCTCGACACACGGCGCGGCGCAGGCCGCTTCAAACTCGGCACACAGTTCATCAATCTTCTCCCAGTCTAAGTCGATGCCCGGCACGCCGGCTAACTTGAGCGCCTCCGAATGGGTGTGATCCTGCATGTGATCCTGCATAAAGGTCAGGCTGGGACTGTCCAGCACCCACGCCGCGCCCATCGCCAGCGATGCAGACGGCGGCGAGTCGCGCAGAATCCGTTCGGTCTGCGGGAGCCAGAAGGCCGCCTGGTCCCTCGGAAGCCGCGCATGAATTGGACGCGCTGCGTCGCTGAACCAGCCGAGGGACGCATCACGCACCGAGGCGCGGACGGTTTCCCAGCCGGTCTCCGCGCGCGAGGCGACGGGGATCATGCGCGCAGCCAGCACCGTCAGCGAAGCCATCACGAGAATGGCCAGAATGCTCCGGCGCGTGCACTGACTGCTTCGCATCGCCGCGTTCCAAACGAGCGCAATCAATCAGCCCCGCCGGCCCGAGCCGCACCGCACTAGTTGCGTTTCGCGAAGTTCACATGCCAGGCATCGAATTGTGCCGCGAGGCGGCTGGCGATTTCGTCATGGCGGTCGGCGATGTCGGTGGTTTCGCCGAGGTCCTCGTGCAGATCGAACAGCATCCACGGCTTGTCGGGCGCAGTCTTCAGCAGTTTGTAGGGTCCGGCGCGCACGGCGCTGTAACTGCGGAATTGGAAGTACAGCGCTTCATGTGGTGAGGCGGCGGTGCCGGCGAGCGCCGCGGTCGGATCGCGGCCGTCGATGATGCAGTCGTCGGGCAGCGTCGCGCCGGCGACGCGGGCGATCATCGCGAACAGATCGCAACTGAAGAAGGGTTCGTCGCAGACAGTGCCGACGGGCAGTTGGCAGGGCCAGCGGATGAGGCAGGGGACGCGGATGCCGCCTTCCCACAACGTGACGCCGCCCTCGCGCAGCGGCGCGTTGGAGGCCACTTCGAAACCGCGGCCCTTGAGCATGAACGCGCCGTTGTCGGAGTAGAAGATCACCAGCGTTCTGTCTTCGACATGCAGCGCGGTCAGTTCGTCCAGCACGCGGCCGATGGCTTCGTCCAGCGCTGTGACGACTGCCCGGTATCGCTCGCGCTCGTCGGTCGTGTCGGGATCGTAGCCGTAGGCCTCGAAGGCTCGCTGCGGGGCCTGCCAGATGGAGGGCTGGTGCGGCTGCTTGTTCTTCGGGTTCGGGAAGTGCGGGGCGTTGAACGGCAGGTAGATGAAGAACGGCGCATCGGCGTGACGGCGCATAAACTCACATGCGGCGTCGGCGAACAGGTCGGTGCTGTAGCCTTCGACCTGAATCGGCTCCGTTCCGCGGTGCATGTCCAGCCGCCCGTTGTAGATGTGCGTGTAGTAATCGATGTTGCCCGAGGCGTGGCCGAAGAACTCGTCGAACCCGCGCTCAGTCGGCCGGCTGCCCGCGGCGAAACCGATGTTCCACTTGCCGAAGCAGGCCGTGCGGTAACCCTGCGGGGTGAGCAGTTGCGGAAGCAGGATTTCGCTTTGGTTCAGCCCGACGCCGTAGTTGCCGTCGATGCCGGGGAGCTGAATTGTCAGGCCGTGCCGCTGCGGATAGCGGCCGGTCAAGAGTGACGCCCGCGAGACGGTGCAGGTGGGCGAGGCCGTGTAGAAGTCGGTCGCGCGCACGCCCTCGCGCGCGAGACGGTCGAGCCGCGGCGTCTTCATGACGGCATTGCCGTAGCAGCCGAGGTCGCCGTAGCCCAGGTTGTCGGCCGTGATCAGCAGAATGTTCGGCCGCTCGTGTTCCGCCCGCAGGTCGCTCGCGAGTGGACCGGACGCCAGCAAGGCCGTGACGTACAGGGCCGGCACTGCTCGCCCGAAGTGCGGCAGCGGTCGTTTCGTGCTGGCTGACATCGATTTGCCCTCGCCAGGAATTGTGCGGCGGCGTCGCGACCACACCGGGGCCGCCACATTGCCGCGCCGATGCCATCGACCACCCCGGTCGTGTGGATTGAAATCCACACTACGGCCGCGGCCTCCTCAGAAGAAGCGAAACGAATACACGTCCGCTTCGTTCATCGTGAACCGCAGGCTCACTGCCTGTCCTTCGGCGCGGCCGAGATCGGAGCCGGCCTTCCACGCGACGGTGCGGTCGATTTCGTCGCCGTACAAGAGTTCGCTGTCCTCGAGTGCAAAGCCCTCCAGCGGCCGCCCGGCAGCGTCCAGAAGCTCGATCCGAATGCCGCCGGCGGCGCTCGTCGAATAGTTCACTTCCAGCCGCTTGCCGGTGAATCGCAGCGGCTTCGTCACGAACTGGCCTTCCGCGTAGCCGGCGTTCACCGAGATGAAGCCGTCCGGCCGCAGCACGTAATGGCCGCCGCCGTACATGTACAGCGACATCTCTCGCTCGCCCGTGGGCACGACGTGCCATGTGATGTAGTTGGAGCGGTTGCCCCAGCCGCGCGTTCCCAGACCGGGACGGATGAAGGCTTCCTTGAAGGTGCGGTCGAAGCGGCTGCTGCCGGGCCGCGACGACATGAACACCACGTCGGTGATGCTGCTGCGCTTCGCCTGGAAGCGCGTGGGCAGGGCGATATAAATGTGGGGCGCCCGGTAATACGGATGCGTGCCGCTCGTGTAGAGATGCTCGCCCGGCAGGTTGGCCTCCATGTCGACGGGCTCGCTCCAGTGGAGGAAGTCCTGGCTGGTCGAACGGCGAATCGAGCGCAGACCCTTGGCGCTCCAGCGGTAATAGCACACGTACTGCTGCTCCGCTTCGGACCAGAAGGCGACATTCTGCGAATCGAAGTTGCCCCAGTCCTCCGGCACGACCGGTTCGCTCTGGAGCTTTCGCCAGTGAATTCCGTCGCCGGAGGCAAAGGCGTATAGTCCGCCCGGCCCGTGCTTCTCGCGGAGTTGCTCGCGTTCGCCCGGCTGCCAGTTCGGCCAGTTGGGCAGCGGATAGCGCCCCCCACCCAGGGCCTTATAGCGCTCGTCGCCGGGGACGCCGGGCCGCTCGTCGATGAACGGCGAAAAATTGTGCGTCACCAGGAACTCGTCGGCCAGAACGACGTTCCCCTCCGGGATGCCATCGATCTCGTACAGGTTCAGGTCCGGCTCTGTCCACTGGTAGCCGTCAGGACTCTCGGCGTACTCGGTGATTTCGTTCTCGTGGTATCGGCCCCAGCCGTTGCGCCAGTGCAGGCCGGGCACCTTGTCTCCGCGATAGTAGAGGCGGTAGCGCTCGCCGTCCTTCAGCACTGTCGCATAGTGCCCGTGCGGCCGGACCTTTCCGTGTGGCCGCAGAAGCTGGGGCTCGTGGAGTTTCCGCTTCGTGCCGTCGAAGCTGCCGACGACCAGATCGTCGACGAACAGCTCCCGCCGCGAGCCGATCTCGATGACCTCGGCGGGCGCGTCTTCGCCGGCCGCGAGCCGCCGCGTCAGCAGCCGCGGTCCGGCGACGCCCGCCGCACACGCCGCTTTCAACCAGCCGCGTCGCGTCAGCCCGCAAGTCGTCATGGCATGCCTCTCGCTGGATAGTCTCCGTTGTACTCGGTCCGGGAGCGCGTGGGAACCAACCGTTGCCGAGCTGAAAGCCGTACACGATCTGATCGTCGGCGACGTGAACGGCGACGGCGCGGCGGACGTGCTGACGATGTCCGACCGCAACGACCTCCGCTGGTACGGCATCCCCAAGAATGGCGCGCAGAAGTAACGCGCCTCGCCGGAGGGCGCTTTACACATGCCACTGCTGGGCCGTTTCGGCGTGCGTGATCAGGATTTCAGCACGTTGTTGGCCGGAGACGATGCGGAATGACAGCGGGATCACTTCGCTCACCAGTTCCGCGGGCTCCGAGAGCGTGGAGCGTCCGACCAGTTCCAGCCGTCGCCCTGCAGGCGGTACAACTCGAGTCAGGTCGTCGGTCATCGTTCGTTCTCCTGTGTCTCGTTCCAGCCGTCGCCCTGCAGGCGGTACAACTCGAGTGTCCACGGATCGCGACCGACGACGAGCAGCTCTCGCGTAAGGACCTTCGCATAGAACTCCAGCTTTTCGTACGTGCGGTTGTCGGGGCTGCGGATCTCGACGCCGAAATCGGGACCGCCCAGCCAGTGGGTGCCGTCGTTGATGGCCCGGGTCTCCTTCAGAAACACGGCCACGTCCGGGCAGCGGTAGTTCTCTTTCCAGCCCTCCAGTCGATCGCTCACGTTCACACCGGCTCGTACCAAGGCTGCTCCGATCCACCCCAGAACCGTCTGAAAAATCGTCGCCAGAGCGGTCGTCACGTGCTGGTGCTCATCCGTGGGAAGCGGCATGATGACGTACGTTCCCTCCCACACCTCGTCGTAGCGGTCATGTCCCGCGGCGCGGCGCTGCTCGATCAAATGATCGCGGATGTCCGGGTCCGCAACGATCATCGATGGATCTGTCAGCGTCAACATGAGAGAAACTCTGCGGCTGTGCAGCGCGAAGAGGGTGGCTGTCTGCTTGTCGTATTCTTTCACGATTCTGCGACTGGGCCCATCGAATTCCCCGGGAGGCGCCGCGGGTGTCGAGGGAACCATTGAATGCGCGGTCCACGCCATGGCACGTCGTCGTGCGGATTTAAATCGGTACTACGACTTCCACGCCCTCCGCCTTTGCATTGCTCATGAGGGCAACGGTGTCGCTGACCAGTTCCTGGAAGAGCTTCCGCACTAGGAACCGCGAGCACGCCGGCTGTTCGAGGATGATCCGCACGACGTCGCCGGCTCCCCATGGCCCGGTGCGGCCGAGCAAGGTCTTAGTGCCGCCATCGTGCTCCGACGGATTGAACGCGGCCCGGCCTTCGAGTACGTCCCAGCCGGTGAAGGCGCGCGCGGCTTCCTTGATATCGTCTTCCGTGTAATTGCCCACGCCCAGGCCGAACAACTCGAAGATCTC
>JAHWKJ010000560.1 GCA_019347905.1 Planctomycetota bacterium | reverse complement strand
CGGCTCGAGCGGCTGCCCGTACTGATCGACGCCCCCGATCGGGTCCACGTAGTACAGGTGCGGGATCCGTTCCAGCGGCGGCGCGGGATCCCACTGCTGCGTTTTGTAGTTGGGAATCGGCGCGTTGAAGCAGGCGTCGCGGACCAGCAGGCTCGTCACCTCGTGGTCGCTCATGTAGTCGACCGGCGGGGCCGTGATGACGAGTTCCGGCCGCGCCCGCCGCAGAGCTTCGGTCACCCTCCGCCGCGAGTCATTGTCGTGGCAGATGGAGAGGTCGCGAAACTCCAGGCAGGCATAGTCCGCCCCCAGCAGTTCCGCCGACCGCTTCGCCTCTTCGCGGCGCACGGCCGCAATCTCTTCCGGTCCAAGTTCCGCGCTGCCGCAGTCGCCCGCCGTCATCGTCGCAACCGTTAGAGAGCACCCAGCTTCGCGCAGCAAAAGCAGCGTCCCGGCGCACTGGAACTCGATGTCGTCAGGATGGGCGTGAATCGCCAGCACGCGTGGGGAATCGGCCGGGGCGGGCATTGCAATCTCGCTGCGCGGGGGCTTTGATAAAGGAGGCTTTCAGCGATCGGCTTTCAGCGGTCAGCCGGAGGGGCTGAAAGCTGACCGCTGAATGCCGACCGCTGAAATTCATTCTCCCGGACCGCGCATTCTACGCAACAGCAGCGATGCTCAAGACCCTCTCCAGCGATCCTGAAGTCCCCCAACACCTGCGGCACACGAAGGTGCCCACGCTGGCCTTCAAGAATGCGCGCGACGTCGCCCGCTACGTGGCCGGCGTGGTGGAGAAGCTGATCCGCGCCAATGACGCCGCCGGGAAGCAGACGGTGCTGGGCCTGCCGACCGGCTCGACGCCCACCGGTGTGTACCGCGAGCTGATCCGCATACACCGCGAGGAAGGCCTCGACCTCTCGCGCGTGGTCACGTTCAACCTCGACGAGTACTGGCCGATGGACCCCGCCTCCATCCACAGCTACCACCGCTTCATGCGGGAGAACTTCTTCGACCACGTCAACATCCGGCCCGAAAACATCCACATCCCTTCCGGCACCGTCCGCCGGCGCGAGGTCGAAGCCTTCTGCGAAAACTACGAGCGCCAGATCGAAGAGGCCGGCGGCATCGATCTGCAGCTTCTGGGCGTGGGACGCAGCGGACACGTTGGCTTCAACGAGCCAGGCAGCTACCGCAACAGCCTGACGCGGCTGGTCACGCTCGATCCCGTCACCCGCCGCGACGCCTCCGGCAGCTTTTTCGGCGAAGAGAACGTGCCGCACCTCGCGATCACCATGGGTGTGGGCACCATCCTGGCGGCGAAGCGGGTGATTGTGCTGGCGTTGGGCGAGCACAAGGCGGCGGTGGTGCGGCGGGCCGTCGAGGGCGAGGTCACGGAAGAAGTCCCTGCCAGCTTCCTGCAGACGCATCCGGGCGCGGTCTTCGCCCTCGATGAAGCCGCGGCCGCCGATTTGACAGCGTTCATGCGTCCCTGGAGGGTGGGACCGGTCGACTGGACGCCGCAGATGGAGAAGCGGGCGGTAATCTGGCTGTCGCAGAAGGTGAACAAGCCGCTCTTGAAGCTGGAAGCCCGCGACTTTCAGGAGCACCAGCTTTACGAGCTGGTCCGCGAGAGCGGTCCGACGGAAGCCATCCGCCAGCGCGTGTTCGAGGGGTTGCTCTCCGGCATCTGCACGCGGCCGGGCGGCGAAGCGCGGCAGACGATCATCGTCTTCAGCCCGCACCCCGACGACGACGTGATCTCCATGGGCGGCACGCTGATCACGCTCGCCGACCAGGGCCACGACGTGCACATCGCCTACATGACGAGCGGCAACATCGCCGTCTTCGATCACGACGCGCTGCGGCACATCGAGTTCGTCCGCGAGTTCCTCGACATCTTCAAGTTGAACACGCAGCGCACGGCTGAATTGGACTCAAAGCTGCGTCGCGATATGGATACCAAAGGCCCGGGCGACCCGGACAGCGGCGACGTGCTGTCGGTCAAAGCGCTCATCCGGCAGACAGAAGCGATCGCGGGCGCGAAGACCGCCGGCGTGCCGCCCGAGAAACTGCGGTTCCTCAACATGCCCTTCTACCGCACCGGCCAGGTCGCCAAACGCGAACTGAGCGAGGAAGACGTGCGGATCGTGGCGGACCTGTTGCGGGAGCTGAAACCGGGACAGATCTACGTGGCGGGCGACCTGTCGGATCCGCACGGCACGCATCGCATGTGCGCCGAGGCGATTATCCGCGCCCTCGCGGTAGTGGACGAAGAGGGCGTGCGTCCGGAAGTCTGGCTGTACCGCGGCGCATGGCAGGAGTACGAGCCGCATGAGATCGAGCGGGCGGTTCCGCTCAGTCCCGAGGTGATGCTTCGCAAGAAGCTGGCGATCTTCAAGCACGAGTCGCAGAAGGACCGGGCCCTGTACCCGGGCCACGACGAGCGGGAGTTCTGGGTGCGGGCGGAAGAGCGGACAAAGCACACGGCCCGCGTGTACAACGAACTCGGGCTGCCGGAATACTATGGCTTGGAAGGCTTTGTGCAGTTTTCGGGACAGCTTTGAGCCTTATTGACCGCCTTTCCGGGCGGTTCTATAATCCCGCCCCTTTTGCGGGAGTCGGCGGCGCTTCGTCTCGAAAGCCGTGCGGCTGCTGAAGTACCGCCGCGGGGGCGGTGTGCGTTCTCCTGTCGTTCCCCGCTCGTCTCTCGTTTCGACATTCCTGCGAATCCGGCCGCGCCGGTCCGGTCATGGAAGACTCTCCCGTGCGGGATCGCCGATATGCTGCGCCCGCGGCTATGGCCGCCGTTGCGCTCGCGGTGTTCCTGGCGTGGAGTCGAACGGCCGATGCGCAGCCGCCTCCGGTCGAACTGCCGCCGGTGGAGTCGACCGATCGTATCGACGCCTCGGCCGATTACTCGCACGAATGGACCGAAGGCAGCGAGGCGTTCGCGATCCTGCGCGGACGCTGCGAACTGCGGCAGGGTGCGACCGTGCTGCGGGCGCGGAAGATGGTACTGCGCAGCGAGCCGGGGCGTTCGGTCACGCGGCTGTCCGTCTATCTTGAAGACGACGTGCGGATCGACCGGCCGGGCGATTCCCGCAGCGAGCAGTCGTTGGTCGTGCAACTGGCGGCCCGTGACGGGCTGACGATTGAATCGCGTCGGCGCATTGAGGACAAGCCCGCCGACGACGATCCCTTATATCTGCGGGCGGTCGAACGCTGGAAGCCTGCGCGTCTGGGCCGCTTGCAGCCGACGCAGCTCGTGGTGCCACCCGCGCCCGAAGGCGGCGGGACCGTCGAGACTGTTCCACTGGACGCCCCGGCCGGCAATCTCCGCCGCGTGCGGATCTTTCCCCGCAGCGCCGTGGATTTCAACGTGCAGACGTTTCGCTCCGACCGCACCACGCCGCCCGAGCAGGTGTGGGTGCTCACCGGCGGCATCAACGTGTTGATCGAAGGCGTGGAAGACTTCGGCATCGTGGATCTGGCGGCCGATCGCATGGTGATCTGGACGCGCAGCCGCGAGGGCGACGAGTTCCGCTCCGACTCGCTGCAGACCCGCGACGAGCCGTTCCAGGTGTACATGGAAGGCAACATCGTCATCCGGCAGGGGAACCACATCCTGCGGGCGACGCACGCCGTCTACGACGCCCGCGAGGAGCGGGCGCTGATGCTCAATGCGGAGTTGCGGACATTCGTTCCCGAACTCAACGGCGACATCCGCGTGCGGGCCCAGCGGATCCAGCAGCTTTCGCGCGATGCGTTTCACGCCCAGCAGGCATGGACGACCGGCAGCCAGTTCGGCAAGCCCGGCTATCGGCTGCAGGCGTCGGATGTTTACGTCGAGAACCGGCTGTCGGGTCCGCTGCTGGGTTTCGGCGGACCGCGCGATCCGGTGACCGGTGCGCCGCTATTGCGCGAGGTCCCGTGGATCACCAGCCTCAACAACACGTTCTACGTGGAAGATGTGCCGCTGCTGTATTTGCCGCGGCTGAGCGCCCCCGCCGAAGATCCGAGCATTCCCATCCGCCGGGCGACGTTCGAGCAGGACCGGATCTTCGGCACACAGCTCAAAACGATCTGGGACATGCACAAGCTGCTGGGGCTGGACGCGCCGCAGGGCGACCGCTGGGATCTCTATCTCGATTATCTCAGCGACCGCGGTCCCGCGATCGGGACGGGCGGCCGCTACGTCGGCAGCGATCTTCTCAGCATTCCCGGGGACTACCGCGGCTC
>JAHWKJ010000559.1 GCA_019347905.1 Planctomycetota bacterium | reverse complement strand
CGGGTAGCCGTGGCCGGCCAGCGGATTCCACAGCGGCAGTTCGCCCTCGCGCAGCTTTTCCGCGTAGAAGACCTTCTGCGGCAGGAAGTACGAGTAGATGTCGCCGCCGATCAGCCCTCCGCCGCGCCACAGCGCCGGCCAGAAGGCGAACGTCAGCCCGAGCGCCGCGGCAGCCGCGAGCAGCCAGTTCGACCAGGGATGTCGCGCGCGGCTGTTCGAGCTCATCGCCGTTCCAGAGCCAGCGCTCCTCTGGCGAGTCGCGGCTAAATGCTGTTGGGTGGCACTGGCAGCTTGCCTGCCAGTGTCGAATTGTTCTCACACGTCGGAAGCTCTGGGCCGACTCGTACAAGCGAGGGCGGCTCGCACGGGATGACAAGCATCCCGTGGCACCCAACCGAGTCGCAACCAGACCATAGAGTTGATCTCGACTGTCGTCAGGGTTCCAGCACGATCTTGCCCTTCAGCGTGCCGGCGCCTCGCAGCGTGTTGTCTTCCTGCAGGCGGTGGGCGGCGGCGGCTTCGGCGAGTTTGAACACGCGGCCGATCTGCGGTTTCCAGCCGCCCTGCCGGGCGAGCGAATTGATCGCCTCGGCCGACTCCCGCTGCTCGTCCGGGCTGGCATTGAACATCGCGAAGCCCACCAGCCGCAGGTCGTTCACGTAGAACGGCCCCACCGGAAACGGCGGCCGCGCCTCGCGGCCGGCCATCAGCACCAGGCGGCCGCGCTTCTTCATGAGGCCGATCGTCCGCTCGAACGTCGGCTCGCGCAAGGTCTCGAACCAGATGTCGATGCCGCCGTTCGGCTGAGCGAAGCGGCGGATGTGGTCGTCGAGGTCGCCGGCGCGATAGTCGAGGACGCAGTCCGCCCCGAGCTGCTCGCACTGCCGCTGCTTTTCCTCGCCGCCGACCGTTGCCAACACCCGCGCCCCGCCCGCCTTGGCGATCTGCACGACCGACGAGCCGACGCCGCCGGTGCCGCCATTGACGAACACGACCTCCCCCCGCTGCAGCCGCGCGTGCAGAAACAGCCCCAGATGAGCCGTGATGCCGACGAGCGCTCCCGCGGCGGCCTCGCGATCAGTCATGGCGTCGGGCGTGGGGTACAGCCACTTCTCGTCGACGGCGGCGTACTCGGCAAACGTACCGCGCCGGCCGAACAGGCTCTGGTTGCTGCCCCACACGCGCATCCCGGTCTTGAAGCGACCGGCCTTCGCACCGCAGGCTTCCACGGTGCCCGCCAAATCGCAGCCGGGGATGTAGGGGAAGTCGACCGCGAGCGCGACCGTGCCGGCTCGGATGTACGTGTCGATGGGATTGACGGCGACGGCGGCGACCTTCACCAGCACCTCGGTCGGCCCCGGCGTCGGATCGGGCAGGTCGCCATACTGGATGACCTCGGGCGGCCCTGTCTCGGTGAAGTAGGCAGCTTTCATGGGAGGAGACTCGGAGGGAGGGGTCGAAGGTCGAAAGCATCGAAGGTCGAAAGGTCCGGACGCTCAGACGGCCACGTCTGAGCAAGCTTGGCACCGATCCCACGGATCAGTGACTGGTTTCAATTCTCTTTGTGGCTGAACGCGGTGCTGGTTTCAAGATCGCCGGGCGCCGGAGCTTCAATTGGCGAAGACGAGCCAAGCGGCCGCGACGCCCACAGTTGCGCGAGCACCGTGCCGGTCAGCATGCAGCCGAAGGTGTACAGCGCCGGCGGCAGGGCGGCCAGTTCGCGGCCTTCGAAGAGCTGCCGTGCCAGCGCCGCTCCGAGGCCCGCGTTCTGCATGCCGATCTCCAGCGTCAGCGCGCGGCGGTTCGCGTCCGGCAGCCGCATCGCTGCACCCGCAAAGGACCCCGCCATGTAGCCCAACAGGTTCAGGCCGGCGAGGGCCGCAAACAGGACCGGCTCAGCATGACTGAGACGGCTGTGGTTGAGGTTGACCACCACCGCGATGATCCACAGGATCGCCAGGTTGGCCACGACCGGTCCGATCGCGCGCATCGCCCGCTCGACCCGCGCGAACCGCCGCGACAGCCAATGCCCGACGAGCACCGGCGCCACCACCTGCGTGACGAGATCGACGAATGCCCGCCCCGCGAGATCCGCCGGGTCGGCCACGGCCGCATCGAGCGTCAGGAACAGCGCGAGCGGCACCATCACCGGCGAAACCAATGTGGCAGCCGTCGTCAGGCTGACCGAATAACTTACGTTGCCGCGGGCGGTGAGCGTCAGCACGTTGGAGGCCATCGCGCCCGGCACCGCGCCGACCAGCACCATGCCAATCAAGAGGTCGCCCCCCAGCCCGCACAGTCGGGCGATCGCCCACGCCAGCAGCGGCATTGTCGCGTATTGCGTGAGCGTGCCTCCCAGCACTGTCGGCCAGCGGGCGAGCACCTGCCGGATTTCGTCGCGCGGGAGCAGGCCGCCGATGGCGAACATCGTGACGGTGATCAGCAGGCCGAGCGAATTCCCGGTAGCGGCGAAGGGGTCGAAGCCGACGTTCCACCGCGGCCACAGGTAAGCCACCAGCGACAACAGCGCGAGCCAGACGAGCAGAAAACGCTGCAGCATGAGAGGGACGCTACCGGGACAGACGCGTTCACGCCGGCTTTATGAGCGAGGTTCGAAGCTCGCACAGATGCGCTCAAACACGGGCAGGTGGCGACCAAAAGCGTCCACCGGCGCGTTGCAGGTGATGATGTAGCCGGTGCCCGCATCGAGCACGGCATAAGCCAGCGATTTCAGGCGGCCGCTGCCGATGGTGTGCGAATAGACGATCCGCTTCGCCGTGAGGTCGCCCAGCTTGCCCACCGTCGCCTCGACCAGCTTGAAATCGACGTGGCTGCGTTTCGCCACGTCCGTTTGAAAGTGCTCGTCGTAGAACTCTTCGAGCGAGAGCGCATCGGGATTGCCGACGATCCGCACGTTGAGATTGACTGGAAACTCATCCGACCGCCGCTCATCGACCGGGGCGACCGCGACCAGAGCCATGTCGCGGTAGTTCTCCCGCCGCTCCCAGCCTTCGGGCAGCACGATCGAGAAGCCGGCGGTGTACTCGTGCTCTCCGGCCCGACCGCCGCAGCCCGACAACAACATGAGGGCGGCGCCGGCCAGCATGAAGATCGTGAGACGTCCGAGAGGCATTCCCGCAGCTTCCGTAACCACCGATCACACGGATGGCACGGATTTTGGATTCCGTTGATCCAGTTTATTCGTGCGCATCCGTGTGATCCGTGGTAAGAGTTCGCTCAACAGTAACCTGCACGGTTGAGGGGGAGCAAGCATCGTCGGCGCGCCGGCTGATGTGGTCTATGGTCAGCGATGCCACAAGCGGGCCTTCGGCAGGGTCAAGCCGCCCCAGTCGTGTCGGCGGACGATCGTCGCGGGCGGGCGGCTGGTCGTCTGCGAGCGGCCGATCTGGTATTGTGCCGTCGAAAGCGACACCGCGACTACACGCCCGAATCCATGAGTGGAGCACTGCATGTCGTCCGCCGGCGGTGGAGCGGATCCTTCGAGCGAACGGCGCGGGTCCCCAAAGGCCCGGCTGCCGCCGCGACAAAGCCGCAAGTCTCCGCCGGCAAAGCAGGCCGTGCCGCCACCGGAGAACGACGAGACCGCCCGCCGCAGGCAGCGCAAGGAACGGCGCCGACGCTCCATGCGGCTCGTCCGCCTCGGCCTCACGCTGGTGATGCTGGGCCTGGTACTGACGGGCGTGGTGGTCATCGGCAGCCTGGTCGTCCCGCGATTGCTCGAGCCGGACGCGGCCCTGCGGTTCGTCCAGTGGCTGATCGCCATGGCGATTGTTGCCGGCGTGGCCTCGGTCGTGGGGCGGATGCTGTGCCTGGTGGTGCCCGAGAAGTCGGGCGGCCGGCCGTTCATCTACGGCGCCGTCGCCTGTGACGTGACGTCGGTTGTTTTGAACATCGTGCACTGGACGGCGGGGCTGCCGTCGTGGCTTGAACAGCTCGATGAACTGATCACCCTCGGCGCTTTGGTCCTGTTCGTGCTGTTTCTGGTGCGGCTGGCGGTGTATCTCAAGCTGCATGAAGCGGCCAAGGAGGCCGAGACCCTGCTGGGATGGGGAATTTGGCTGTTCATTTTCGACCTCGCGATGAGCTATGTGCTGCCATACATCCCGATTCTGGGCTGGGCGGTGATGTTCTTTCTGGGCTGGGGGATGGTGATCATGGTGGTGGTCATGTTCGTGCGCTATTTCCAGTTGCTGGCGTGGCTGCGGAGCACCATTTGAC
>JAHWKJ010000558.1 GCA_019347905.1 Planctomycetota bacterium | reverse complement strand
GCTCGCTGTGGCCGCGACGGCCCTGCCGGGCGCTGCTTGCCGCCGCGCCGCAGTCGCCGACGAAGGCGTGCCACCGCGTGCGATGAACGCTGGCGAGGATGGCCCCTCTCGGCGCGAAGCTCCCGCGGAGCTTCGCAGCCGCGTGGTCGAAGTCGAGAAGGCCAGCTCCAGCCGCAAGCTGCGGGCGGTCGCCGCGGCGGAACTGCCGCTCGCACAGCTTGCCGACGCCGAGCGCCGCCGCGCGGAGGCGCTCGTTGCCGAGGCCGCTCTGTTCCGGCAGTTGCCGACCGTCACCTTCCGCACGCGGCCCGAAGTGCTCCGCTTCTTCCTGGAGCAGCCCGACGTCGCCGTGGCTGTGTGGAAGGCGATGGAGATCTCCGAATTCCGCCTCGAGCGCACGGCGGCGGACCGTTTCGAGGCCCGCGATGAAGACGGCTCGACCGGCACCATCGAAGTGCTCTCCAAGCGCGAGGGAGAACTGCTGGCGATCTGCAACGGCATCTACCGCGGCCCGCTCCTGCCGGCGTCGATCGAGGCCCGGGCGCTGTTCCACCTGACGACGGAATTTGTGCAGGGCGAAGACGGCGCGACGACGGCCTGCTGCCGGCTGCGGTTGTTCGTGGCCTTTCCCTCGACGACGGTCGAGACGGCCGCCCGCATTATCTCGCCGGTGACGAACCTGATCGTCGACCGCAACTTCGGCGACATCGCCCTGTGGATGCACCTGATGACCGAGGCGATGGAAGAGCGTCCCGGCTGGGTCGAGCACCTCACACGGGCTTTGGAAGACCTGGCGCCGGAGCGCCGCACCGAACTGCGCGCGCTCAGCGCCCGCGTCTACCGCGCCGCCCGGAAGTAGGATGGTCTACGCTCACCGGCCCCGTACCGCTGCTCCGTGGTCGCGTGGCTGGGGCAGAGAAAGCCAGAAGGCACGTCCGTCCCGGCGGCGGCTCCCAATCCGCGGGCGGTACCGCTCCGTCTCCCGCAATGCCCCAGTTGTTTGAACACCCGGCGCAAATGCCGTACGGTGGCACTCGCCTGCTCGTGGCGACTTCTCCCCATTTCACGCGAGAGACACCCATGCTGCGCGCCTCCGTCACCCTTTCCATCCTGCTGCTCGCGACCGCCGCTGCAAATGCGGCGGAACTGGAAACCTTCGACCTCTGGCCCGGCAAAGCGCCCGGCGAAACAGGCGATCTGCCGAGCGAGTCGACGCTGCCCGACCAGGGCCCGAAGAAGGTCGTGCGGCTGACGAACGTGACGGAGCCCACGCTGACGATCTTTCCCGCGCCGGAAGACCGCCGCACCGGCACGGCCGTGCTCGTTTGCCCCGGCGGCGGTTACAACATCCTCGCCTGGGATCTGGAGGGCGAGGAAGTCGCCCGCTGGCTCAACTCCATCGGCGTCACGGCCGCGCTCCTCAAGTACCGCGTCCCCCGGCGCAAGGACCGGGCAAAGCACGAGGCGCCATTGCAGGATGCCCAGCGCGCGCTCAGCCTGCTCCGCAGCCGCGCGGAGGAGTGGCACATCGACCCGAAGCGCATCGGCATCCTGGGCTTCTCGGCGGGCGGCCATCTCTCGGTGGCTACGTCGACCAACTTCGACCGCCGGCAGTATGAATCACTCGACGAGCATGACCGCGCGAGCTGCCGCCCCGACTTCGCCGTGCTGATCTACCCGGCGTACCTCGTCGAAGAGGGCCAGACCGACAAACTCGCTCCCGAAATCCGCGTGAGCGCCGAGACGCCGCCGATGTTCTTCGCCCACGCCGGCGACGACCGCATCGGCCCGGAAAACAGCATCGCGCTGTACCTCGCGCTCAAGCAGGCGGGCGTGCCGGCCGAATTGCACATCTACGAGTGCGGCGGCCACGGCTTCGGCCTGCGGGACAGCGAACACCCGTGCTCGCAGTGGCCGGCCCGCTGCGAAGCCTGGCTCCGCGGCCGCGGTTTGTTGCCGGAATGATGGTTGCGGCGTGGCGGCAAGACCGAGACATTCATCGCTGCCTATGTTCGCGGCGAACGAGACGTCACGACGATTGGTATCGGTTTGAGTGGGGCAATGACCGAAGCAAACTGGCTCGGCTACGCGGACCCGGCACCGATGCTGGAGTTCGCACGGCGTTGGAGGCCGGAGCGGTCAAAAGCGGGACGCCGCAAGCTGCGGCTTTATGCCTGCGCCGTCTGCCGACCGCATTGGCGTGCACTGAGCGACACGAGCCGCCGAGTGGTCGAGATCACCGAGCGTTACGCCGACGGCATCGCCGACAAAAGGGAGTTCGGGGCTGCCCAGCGTATGGCCGCATACGACTTCGGCGGTCCGCCGGCCAAGAGTTTCGCCGAAGGCATCGCGCGATACACTTTCGACGGGGCCATGAATTGGCTGACTTCATCCGCTGCAATAGCGGCGTATTGCACGGGTCGTCACTTTGAGGTCCTCGCATTTCGCGAATCCATCAAGAAGCGCAATGAGGAGCTGGCTCGACAGGCCGTGCTGCTTCGTGAAATCTTCGGCAATCCATTCCAGCCCATTGTTCTCGACAAGCGTTGGCTGTCATCGAGCGCCGTTCACCTCGCACGCGAGATCTACGAAGCACAAACTTTCGACCGAATGGCGAAACTCGCTGCAGTACTGGAGTCCTCTGGATGCAACCATCCAGCAATCCTCGAACACTGCCGAGGCAATTCTCAGCATGTTCGAGGCTGTTGGAGCGTCGATCTGCTCATGAGCAGGGCATTCATCCTGCCAAAGGGGTTCATCCTGTCAGGTGGTGACGCGAAGTCCGAAACAGGTATCATTGCCAGGTAGTGATGGGATCGCCGGAAAGCGGGGCATCTTCCATGACAGCAATCAACGAAGTGCAGCAGTCGAACCGGCAACTGGCCCGCCGAATCAATGAGGAGGCGAGGCGGGATCCGCAGAGTGTTTATGCGGGGAAGTTCGTGGGGATCGCGAATGGCCAGGTGGTCGCCGTGGCGGACGACCTGGATGAGCTGGTCTGCCGGTTGCGCCAAGTCGAGCCGGACCCCCAACGGACGTTTTGCATTGAGGCGGAGTTGGACTACGACACGCCGCAGGACGATCCGTTCTATTCGCTCGCAGAACACGCCACTGCTGACGCGCCGCCACTGACCAATGAAGAAATCGACCAGGCTGTTTACGCGATGTAAGCCACATCACCGGCGGTGCCGCTGATGCGGTCCGCCGTTCTGCTGGGCGTTTTGGTGGCCGGCCTGATTGGCGTGCTCCCGGTCGTGCTGCTGGCTTTGTCGCCCTACAATGTGCCGGGACTGCACGGCACAGCGGTTTCCGTGCTGCTGGCGGCAATCTTCCTGGTCCCGATCGGGCTCATGCTGGGGTGGTGCGCCGCTATCAATTGGCACCGCGCCCGCCGGCCATGGTCGCGGTGGGAGGCACGGTCAGAGCCGCGCCCGCGGCAGGCCGCCCCCGTCGTCGGGTTGATAGGCGGCGCCGTCGCGGGAAACGTTGTGCTGCTGGTTGTGTCTCGATTCAAGACCGCGACGGTGTTCGACGCTACCTTTCTGCCGCTCCTGCTGGCGGTGTTGGGTGCGGGTGGTGGGATCGTTTATCGGTGGTTCCGGTGGAGACAGGCGTGACATTGCCAGGGGGCCATCACTCGCTCTGCGGTTCCACTTCGCGAGCGCGGATGTTGCGCAGGGCGACGCCAAAGGCTTCGCCGCGCGTGAGAAAGCCCACGGGGCCGCTGGAGGGCAGCTTCCGCAGGCTTCGAAAGGCACTCAGCCGCAGGCTTGTCGTGCGATGGCCGTTGACGCTGACCGTCAGTTCGTCGCCCACACAGCGCACCCGGACGGTGTTCCACTCGTCCGGCGGCCGCAGTCGCGCGGGCAGCTCGAGGAACTGCCGGCCGAAGGGCGAATCGAGGTATTCGGTGGACACGCTCTTCAGCCGGGCGGGATCGAGGATCGGCACGACCAGCAGCGCGTCCGGCGCCCGCCCGATCCGCAGCCCGCAGACGATGCCCGTCCCGGCGGGCAGCCTGACGTCGAATTCCAACTCCAGGTTTCTGAACTCACGCGTCGTCACCAGCGAGCGCGAGATCGCATCGTCGCGGATCAGCGCGCCGTCTTCGATCTTCCAGCCTGCCTCGTCGGGGATGCGGCGGCCTTTCCGCGTGTGGCGCGTCGCCGTCCAGCCGTCGAGGTTTTCGCCGTTGAACAGGCTGATCCAGCCTTCGTCACTGAGTTCCTGGTTGCCCGGA
>JAHWKJ010000557.1 GCA_019347905.1 Planctomycetota bacterium | reverse complement strand
CAACCCTCAACCCTCAACCCTCAACCCTCAACCCTCAACCCTCAACCCTCCCATGGCCGACACGAACGACGCGCCGGCGGGCGTGCCCGAATGGGTGGTGACTTACGGCGACATGATGTCGCTGCTGCTGACCTTCTTCATCATGCTGGTCTCGCTCAGCCAGATGAAGCAGGACGACGGCAAGATGCGCGCGGCGCTGGACGCCATTCGTCAGGCCTTCGGCGCAAGCGTCGGCGAATCCGGCAGCCCCGGCCGCTCGCTGCAATCGAACAGTGCCTTCGATAAGCTGAACTCCCGCGGCCAGCGGTCGGATTCCGCGGTGGAGCAGGGTAATCTCACGAGCGCCGGCCGCGGCGGACCGGACCGGCCGGCGCGGCGCATCAATCACGGCACAGTGATCAGTCTCGGCGGCCCGGTGATGTTCGAAGCCGGTCGGCCGGAACTGAGCAAGGCGCTGCGGAGTGTGCTCGATCGCCTGGCGGTGCGGCTGGCCAATCGTCCCAATCGAATTGCCGTCCGCGGGCACACGTCTCCGGCGGAGTCGTTCGCGGCGGGACCGGCCGGTTCGGCCCCGGTCGACGCCTTGGAGCTGTCGTTCAAACGGGCGCGGGGGGTGGCCGATTACCTCGCTTCGCGGGGGATCGACCGCTCCCGGCTGGAGTTGAGCGCCGCTGGCGCCGCCGAACCGCGGACGCGTCCCCGGGATCTCGATTCCCAGCACGAGAATCGTCGGGTTGACGTATTCATCCTCGATACGTATATAAGCCGCCCGCGCGCGGCCGACGCGCCGCCCTAGCGCGCCGGTCGCGGTGTTGAAGGGGTCAGACCCCTTTGCGGATGAGCGTCGAGAACCAGCGAGAACCGGTGGTCCGCAAAGGGGTCTGACCCCGTTTGTCGGAGCGCGCCGACTGGCGGAAAGGATTCCCCTGTGGTCACCGACACGCTGCCGGACCTCACCGGAGAACTGCCGCCGCTGGACGAGCCTTCCGACGGGCCGGCGGGCGGCGGGGGACTGAAGCGCACGCTGCTGATCGTCGCCGCGGCGATGGTGGTGACGGCGAGTGCTACGACGCTGATCGTGTCCCAGGGTGCGCCCGCCCAGCCGAAGCCCGATCCCGCGGAAGACATTCACGTCGTCGATGCAGTCGAAGCTGAGATCGGCACGTTCAACTGCAGCAACAACCTGCCGGACGGTTCGGTGCTGCATGTCAGCTTCAACCTGTTCGCCACGGTCGCCGAAGGCCGCCAGCCGGCGTTCAAGGAGGCGGTCATGATCCGCCGCAACGCCCGCGTCCGCCAGGCCGTCTCCAAAGTCATCCGCAGCGCCTCGTTGGACGAACTGGAAGACGCCGAGCACAACGTGATTAAGCGGCAGCTCAAGGAGGAGATCAACAAGGTCCTGCAGAAGAGCTACATCAACGAGGTGATTGTCGTGGACTTCCGGATGCTGCAGCAGTAAGGAAGGGGGTGGCCGGTGCCTGCCGATCCCGAGAACATCCTCGACCAGGACGAGATCGAAGCGCTGTTCGAAGCGGCCGGTGCGGCCGCCGGACCGACTCCCGACATCGACGACGCGGACGATGAGATCTCGGCGACGCCGCGGCCGGCGGCACCCAAGCCAGCCGCGCCTGCCGCGAAGCCGCCGGCCACAAAACCCGCACCGGCTGCAGGACAGGCGGCGCCCCCGGCAGCCGTTGCGGACGACGACGACGACCGCGCCGGGTTGGATCCCGAGGAGCTCGACGAACTGGTTCGCCAGCAGTCCTCGGTCGGTCCGGCCAAGCCCGAAGGTCCACACTCCCGTCGTTCCTCGCCGGATAAGCTGCTCGAACGAGCCGAGGCCGAACTGGCATCGGCCCTTTCGCGCGAGATTCCGGATCTCGATCAGGCGAAGCCGCTGGAGCTGGAAGCCTTCAGTTCCGCCAAGGCGCCGGCCCGCAGTTCGCTCCCGATCGATGCCATCGAAGACGTCGAGCTCGATCTGCGGATCGAGCTGGGGCGGACGGAGATGCTCATCGAGGATGTGCTGCGGCTGGCGGAAGGTTCCGTCGTTCCGCTGGACAAGCTGGCCGGCGATCCGGTCGACATCCTGGTGAACGGCCGGCTGATCGCCCGCGGCGAAGTGCTGGTGCTCAACGACAATTTCTGCGTCCGTGTGGCGGAGATCCTCACCCCGGACGCCGCCTGAAGTGCGGCGCGAGAGACACCAACGAGGCAGGGAAGCCTGAACACTTCAAGTTACATCGCCGCAGCCGGACTGTGCCTGATTGTGCTGGCCGGGTCGACGTGTGCGCAGTGGGACGTGCCGCAGGAACGCGATGCCCTAGTGCCATTCGCAGCACGCGAACGCGGCGACGCGGAGGTCGTCCGGCCACTCGCGGGAGAGGCACGGCCCATCAGCCGCCGCACGGGAAACGACGCCACGGAAGAGGCAACGCCCCCGCCGCGGACTCCCGGCTCGGTGTGGACCACCGTGCTGGCTCTGGCGGGCGTGCTCGGGCTGATCGTCGTTGTGGGAAGGCTGTGGAAGAAGCACGGCCCGCCAGGGCGAACGCTGCTGCCGACCGAAGCCCTCGAACTCCTGGGGCGGCGGCCCATCGACGCCCGCCAGAATCTGTACCTCGTGCGGCTGGGTTCGCGGATGCTCGTGCTCGGCTCGTCGGCCGAAGGTCTCACGACGCTGGCGGAAATTACCGATCCGGTGGAAGTGGATTACCTGGCGGGCGTGTGCCGCCCGCGGGAGTCCGGCGAGGCGCGCGTGGGTGAGGGCTTTCTGGCGCTGTTCAATCGTCGACAGCTCGAGGGCGGCACCGAATCGCAGCGCCGGCCCGGGCAGCCTGTGACGCCGGCGCGGCCGGCTCAGGGGCACGCAGCCGGCAGATCGCGGGAGGCGTTCCGTGGCTGAGCGCGTGCGCCTCGTAAGAACGCTGTGCTTCGTGCTGCTGGCTCTTTGCCTGCGATCGGCGCCGGCCCACGCGCAGGATGGAAACGACGCGGAGGTTCAGCAGCGGCCGATCGCTCTCGCGAACCCGCCGGTGGTGGCCGAGCCGCGCGGCGCCGACCCGCTCGACGTCGAGGGCATGCTCTCGCCCGGCGGCATGTCCTCTACGTTGAAGCTGATGGCGCTGTTGACGGTGCTGAGCCTCGCGCCGTCGATCCTGATCATGACCACGTGCTTCATCCGGTTCGTGGTCGTGCTGGGGCTGCTCAGGCAGGCGCTGGGCACGCAGCAGCTTCCGCCGAACCAGGTCGTCGTTTCGCTGTGCCTGTTCCTGACCTTCCTGGTGATGGGGCCGGTCTGGAAGCAGGCCTGGAGCGAAGGCATCGCTCCCTACTCCGATTCGGCGGTCGAGACGCTGCCCGGCCAGCAGCCCGGCGAAGATCGACTGATGCGGGCCTTCATCAACACGGCCCGCCCCTTGCGCCGCTTCATGAGCGACCAGATCGAGCTGACCGGCAACAGCGACTCCGTGTGGATGTTTCTCGAATTCCAGCGGCCGCAACCCGGCACGCCCGCCGCGGCCGACTGGCAGGAGCCGGCCACCTACGACGACCTCGACCTGAGCGTGCTGTTACCGTCCTATCTGCTGAGCGAATTGAAAACGGCCTTCGTGATTGGTTTCCAGGTGTACCTGCCGTTTCTGGTGATCGACATGGTGGTGGCCACGGTGCTGATCAGCATGGGCATGATGATGCTGCCGCCCGTGCTCATTTCGCTGCCGTTCAAGCTGCTGTTGTTCGTGCTCATCGACGGCTGGTACCTGACCGTGGGCATGCTGCTGGAGAGCGTGCGTCCGTTCGGATGAAAGAGGTCTAAGGTCGAAAGGGTCAAAGGTCGAAAGGGCCGAAGATCTGCGACCGGGAGTGTTCGGCCCTTTCGACTTGTGACCCTTTCGACCTTCGACCTTGATTTCCGCCCTCGCGCGATGAACCTCGATCACGCCGTCGAACTTGGCCGCAATGCCGTGATGCTGACGCTCCTGGTGGGCGCGCCGGTGATGCTGGTGGCGGTTGCGGTGGGCCTCGTGATCAGCATCCTGCAGGCCGTCACGCAGCTACAGGACCAGACGCTGAGCTTCGTGCCCAAGATCGTCGCCATGCTGCTCGCACTCCTGTACGTGCTGCCCTGGGCGATGAGCCGCATGATCGAGTATTCGACGGAGTTGTACCGCGGCATCCCGGGGGCGCTGTGAATGACCAATGACCAATGACCAATGACCAATGACCAATGACCAATGACCAATG
>JAHWKJ010000062.1 GCA_019347905.1 Planctomycetota bacterium | reverse complement strand
GGCGGCGCAGACGACCTTTACACACGAGTGTGCGCGCAGTTCGTCGGCGTCGAGGATCGGCGTTGCCAGCGTGGCCATCTCGGCGGTCGGGTGGCGGCGGAGCGTTTCCACCAGCCGGTCGATGTTCGCCGGATCCATCTCCGGTTCGTCGCCCTGCAGATTGACGATCAGCTCCGCGTCCGGGCACGCGCGGCGGACGACCTCGGCCACGCGGTCGGTGCCGCTGGCGTGCTCGCCGGTCAGCTCCGCCCGGCCGCCGAACCTGCGAACCGCCGCCGCGATCTCCTCGCAGTCGGCCGCGACGAGCACTTCATCGAGCGCGTTGGCGCGGCAGGCCGCCTCCCAGGCGTACTGGATCAGGGGGCGGCCGGTTTCGGCCAGCAGGAGTTTTCGCGGCAGCCGCGAAGAGGCAAGACGGGCGGGGATGATGCCGACGGTCCGCATGTTGTGGGCCTCCATGCCAGGGGATGCGGAGCTTATATCACAACGGCGAACGGCGGGTTAAGACGAGAGGTGCGCGCCTGCTTTCGACCGCATCTATTGACTCGGAGATTCGAGCCGTTTCCAATCCGGATCAGCCCAACCCCGCTTTCCGCGAGAGGAGATCTGACCATGGCCGACACCCGCAGAGCATTTCTGAAACACGCGGCGGCGACGGCTGCGGCGTTCTCCACGACTTCGGCCCGCGCCGGCGGGTCGAACGAACGCGTGCGGCTGGGGGTCATTGGCTGCGGCGGACGCGGCAGCGGCGTCGCCCAGCAGTTTGCCGAAGAGGCGAGCTGCGAAGTCGTCGCCGTCTGCGATCCCGACAGCCGCCGCGCCGGCAGCCTGGCCGCATCGCTCGCCGGCGTCCGCAACACCCGCCGGCCAAAGGTCGAGAGCGATCTGCGACGATTGCTCGATAACTCCGACCTCGACGCCGTCCTCGTCGCCACGCCCGACCACTGGCACGCGCCCGCGTCGATCCTCGCCTGCGAAGCCGAAAAGCACGTGTACGTCGAGAAGCCCTGCTCGCACAACCTGCGCGAGGGACGGCTGCTGGTCGAGGCGGCGCGGAAGAACAATCGCGTCGTGCAGCACGGCACGCAAAGTCGCAGCATGCAGCTCATCGCCGATTGCGTGCAGATGCTCCGCGAGGGCGTCATCGGCGACGTGCTGGTGGCGAAGGCGTGGAACGTGCAGCGGCGGGGCAACATCGGGCGCGGCCAGCCGTCCGATCCGCCGCCGAACGTCGACTATGACCTGTGGGTCGGCCCCGCCCCGTTCATCCCCTTCCAGGCCAACCGCTTCCACTACAACTGGCACTGGTGGCGGCACTTCGGCACGGGAGACATGGGCAACGACGGCGTCCACGAGCTCGACTACGCCCGCTGGGGTCTGGGGGTCGAAACCCACCCCTCACGCATCGCCGGCCTCGGCGGCAAGTACTTCTTCGACGACGACCAGGAGTTCCCCGACACGCAGACCATCGCCTTCGAGTGGCCCGGCGACGGTTCCGTTGGAAAGAAGCGCATGCTGATCTGGGAAATGCGCATCTGGTCGACCAACTATCCGTACAACGTCGACAACGGCGCCGAGTTCTACGGCACCAAAGGCCGCATGATGGTCACCAAGCGCAACAAGCTGGAGATCTTCGGCGAGCGGAACGAGCGGCTTGATGCCCGCCCGAAGGAGCCGCGCCGCGACCTGGCTTCGCATCACGTCGACTTCCTCGACGCGATCCGCAACGGCCGCCGTCCCAACGCCGACATCGAGTTAGGTCACCTGTCGAGTTCGCTGTGCCACCTGGGAAACATCGCGACGCGGCTGGGCCGCGGACTCGACTTCGACCCGGCGACGGAACAGATCGCCAACGACGACGAGGCCGACCGCCTGCTCGCCCGAGACTATCGCGAAGGACACTGGGCCGTGCCGAAGGGCGTGTGAAGTCTCCCTAACTACTGTCGGTGATTCTGGTGCGCTCGGCAAATTGGAGCGATGCGAGCGGTTGAGGGCCGCAGCTCCCTGTCCCGAAGGGACAACTGAGAATAGCCCAGCGATTCATCGCGCTGGGTGGGAGCCATATTCGACCGGTGAAGTCCCGCAGGGACGACTGAATTGGCCGCATTGCCTTCAGCCGTCCCTTACAGTATTCCCGAGAGGGGAGAGTCGCTCGCGGTTGGCGGGCGGGGACATGTCGACCTGTCCCGACGGCCGCCAACTGCGCAGAGAGCGACTCGGCGCGCGGGTTTGAACCCTGCGGCCTGAGGTGCGAGGCTGGTAGAAAGCGGCACGCATCGCCCCGCCACGAATACCGTCCCCGATCGTTTGACGATTGCCCGGAGAGCTTCGGGCGGGGCGATGTCTTCACAACACAACGAATCACTCAAGATGCCGACGCACACACGTCTCGGCCTGTAAGGTCTTCGCCGTTGTGAAGCCTGCGTGCCTTCAACCTCGTTCAGTCTAAAGGAGCGAACATGGACGCGAAACCCGACGCCGCCACAAAACCGCCTCAGGTCTTCCTCGGCATCGACTGGGCCGACAAAGAGCACGTCGTCTGCCTCCTGGCCGGCGACGCACCGGCCGAGCACCGCCTGCTGCCGCAGGATCCCCGGACGATCGCCGAATGGGTCGCCGAACTGAAGGCCCGCTTCCCGGGCCGCACCCTCGGCGTGGCCCTCGAGCAGAGCCGCGGAGCGTTGATCCACGCCCTGCTGGAGTGCGGCGGACTGGAGCTGTATCCCGTCAATCCCAAACAGTTGGCCAACTACCGCACCGCCTTCTCGCCATCCGGCGCCAAGAACGATCCCGGCGACGCGGCCCTGCTGGCGACCTTCCTCCGCGAGCACCATGGCCGGCTGCGGAGGCTGGTCCCCGACGATCCAGCCACCCGCCAGCTGGCCCGCCTCGTCGAGCGCCGCCGCTCCGAGGTCGAAGAACGCAAGCGCCTCATCCAGCAGCTCACCGCCTGCCTGAAGCTGTACTTCCCGCTGCTGCTGGAGCTGTTCGGCAACCGGCTCGCCGGCGAGCTGCTCCCGCCGCTGCTGAAGCGCTGGCCCACCCTGGCGAAGCTCAAGCGGGTCCACCCCACAACCTGGCGGAAGTTCCTCGCCGCGCACGGCGTGCGGAACCACGAGCGGCAGAGCGAGCTGTTTCAGCGAATCCGCGCCGCAACGCCTCTCACCACCGATGAGGCCGTCGTCGCCCCCGAGGCGCAATACGCCCAGTCGTTGGCCTGCCGCCTGGCCCAGCTTTCCGATTCGATCGCCGGCTTCGACCGGCAGATCGCCGCCGTCGTGGCCACGCATCCCGACGAGCCGCTGTTCCGCGGCGTCCCGGGCGCCGGCGACGTGCTGGTCCCCCGCCTGATCGCCGCCTTCGGCAGCGACCGCAGCCGCTTCGACCACGCGGAACAAGTCCAGACCGCCAGCGGCATCGCGCCTGTCACCAGACAGAGCGGCAAAGCCCGCCAGATCGTCAAACGCTTCCACTGCCCCAAATTCCTCCGCCAGACATTCCACGAATTCGCCGACCAGGCTCGCAAATGGAGCCGCTGGTCGAAGGCCTTCTACCGCATGAAACGCGCCGCCGGCTTCCGACATCACGCCGCCGTGCGCGCCTTGGCCTTCAAATGGATCCGCATCCTCTTCCGGCTCTGGAAAACCCGCACCCCCTACAGCGAGGCGCAGCACCTGCAGCAACTCCAGCGGCACGCCAGCCCCGTCCTGCAGTTCCTCGAACCCGCAGTAACGTCATGAGAACACCCTTGCAAAAAACCTCAGATGTCTCCGGGACTCATCGACTTGGACTGGCACCCCGCCCCGGCGATGAATCGCCGGGCTATTTTCGGCTGTCCCTTTGGGACAGTGGCAACTTAACAAACGGTGCTGTCCCAGAGTCGAAGTCGGTGATTTCGAGCAAGCGTCCCGCTTGCTCGAACCACGAGCGACTTCCGAGTCTGTTCAACCGACCCCACAAGCGAGACGCTCGTGCTACGGCCGATCGTTTTGCCGCGCAAACCGCTGCTCGATCGCCGCCGCGATCTCGTCGCGCACGCGGCGGAACACCGCCAGCCGCTGCTCTTCGTCGCCGCTGGCCCACGCCGGGTCGTCGAACGGCAGGTGAATCCGCTCGACCTCGCCGGGAAACGCGGGACACTCGCTGGCGGCGGCATCGCACACGCTGACGACGAGGTCGGGCGGCTCGCCCTCCGGCGGAAGAAACTCGCGGATCGACTTGCTCCGCTGCCCTGAGATATCGATGCCGACCTCCTGCATCGCCCGCACGGCCAGCGGATGCACATACCCCGCCGGCTTCGACCCCGCCGAGAGACTCTCGTAGCGCTTGCCCGCCAGGTGACGCAGCAAACCCTCGGCCATCTGGCTGCGGCACGAGTTTCCGGTGCACAGGAACAAGATACGTTTGCGTCCGGTGTCGCTCACGGCAGTATCCGCACAACAACAACTCCAAAGTCACCCGCACTGTAGCGGGAAGCACGCCCCGAATGCGAACGACGATCAAAAGAGCCGGGCCTTGACGACCCGGCCGTGGCCCCGCCACGGCCTCCGCGCGTACAATGAGATCCCGTGACAAGTGACGCAGACATGTCCGATTCCGATCGGGGCGCAAGCGCTCCCGAACCCACAGCGACTCCCAACCGCGACGCTGCTAAGCCACCCTCCCGGCTGCGGCGCGGCGTGCGGACCGTCGCGCTGCGGGTCATCTTCTGGTATGCGGTGATCTGTATGGTGTTGGGCTTCTTCCAGCGGTCGCTGATGTACTTCCCGACGCAGGCCGGGCGGATCGACACCGCCGAAGCCGGCCTCGCCGACGGACGCCTGCACGAGATCGACTTCACCACCGCCGACGGCCTCAACCTGCGCGGCTGGCACCTGCTGGCCGGCGACCGCTGCTGCGCGCCCGACCAATGCGACGAGGAATTGGCCGCGGGACGGCCGCTGGTGTTGTTCTTCCACGGCAACGGCGGCGACCGCCGCGGCCGCGCCGACGACGCCCGGCTGTTCGCCGACGCCGGGGCCGACGTATTCCTCATCGACTATCGCGGCTACGCCGAAAACCCCGGCCAGCCGACCGAAACCG
This sequence comes from Planctomycetota bacterium, assembly GCA_019347905.1. Classification (GTDB taxonomy): domain Bacteria; phylum Planctomycetota; class Planctomycetia; order Planctomycetales; family Planctomycetaceae; genus JAHWKJ01. The sequence goes on along the minus strand of JAHWKJ010000062.1, from coordinate 11,295 downwards.
GCCTCATCGCCGACGCCCGCGCCGCCTGGAAGTACGCCGTCGAAACGCGTGGCGTCGCCCCGCAGCGGATCATCGTGTACGGCGAATCATTGGGCGGCGGCGTGGCCGTACCGCTGGCCGCGGAAGTGTCGCGCGCAGGCACGCCGCCGGGCGGCCTCGTGCTCCGCTCGACGTTCTCCTCAATGGTCGACGCCGCCGCGGTGCACTACCCGTGGCTGCCAGTGCGTCTCCTGCTGCTCGACCGCTACCGCTCCGATCTGGCGATCACTTCGGTGAAGTGCCCGGTCCTGATGCTGCACGGTACGCAAGACACGATCGTACCCCTCGCCCTGGGCCGCCGCCTGTTCGCCCTCGCCCCGCCCGAATCGGCCGGCGTCCCCAAGCGCTTCATCGAACTCCCCGGCGCCGGCCACAACGACGTGCTGTACCGCGCCAAGCGCCAGTTCGCCGAAGCGATCAGCGACTTCGTGACGGCCCTTGCCGCGGGCGCGGAGACGAGCCAGTCCAGCGACTGACTTCGCCTCCCGGATTGACCCGTCAGGCACTGAGTTGGGGCGGCGTGGTCGAAATCAAGCTTGCCCTCGCGCTCAGACAGGGCCAGCGCGACGACAAACGGATCAGCTTGAGGGACTGGCCGGTCGTGGTCGACGAGGTCCGGAAACTGGTGCAGGATCTGGCGAGCGATACCGATCAGCCGACGGGTGGACGTCCGGAACAGGCGCCGGAAGCGGGGGAACGAAGGCGGGCGCCGGTGGGGCTTCTCCTGGAGCGGGCGCGGGCTGCGCGCCCGGAAAGCCGTTGGGCGGTTCCGCTTCGCCGTCGTCCGGCTGTTCTGCGGGGGCGGCCCCGGCGTCGGCCGCCTGCACGGGGACGGGGTTCAGGAACGCCGCCAGATGCGCTCCACCGCCGGAGAGGCGGTAGGCGGCGTGAAAGAAATCGCCCGCGCGCTCGTCGCCGCCGGAGTGCATCAGTACGCCGAGCAGGAACAGCCGGTCCGGATCGAGATAGTCTTCGCGCACCCAGTCGATCGCGCGGGCCAGCACCGCGTTTCGCGCGATGACGTTTTCGTGGCCGAACAATTCGTCGAGCTTCTGTCCCGTGGTGGGCCACGTGGGGTCCAGCTCCAGGCCCCGCTTCAGTTCGCGGACCGCGAGTGAGTGGCGGCCGAGAGCGGCGAACGCCATCGCCAGCCGGAAGTAAGGCTCAGCCCGGTCGCGGGCGTGGTCGATTGCCTGCTTATAGCGCAGGTACGCTTGCAGGTACTCCGTCTTGCGGAACCACACATCGCCGTGGGCTTGCGCGCGGATGCTCTTCAGCTTCTCCGCCGCCGTCGACGGCTCGGGCAGCCGCGGGGCCGCGATCACCGGCTCGACGGCCAGCGGCTGCTGCCAGCGTAACTCTTCCTCGAGCCGCGCTTGTTCCAGCAGTGCGTTGTTGTGTGGATTTGCATAGACGGGTGCTCCATAAGGCTGCGCGCCGTAGCTGTAGCCGTAGACCGGACCATAAGTGGAATACAGCGGGGGCACGTAGCCATAAGTCGCATGCGGCGCGTAATAGCCGCTCAGCCCCTGATCGTAGGACAGGCAGCCGTAAGGCAGGGAGAAGCTCAGGCTGAAGTGCCGGTGCCCGAAGCCGCCGTGGGAGTGCCCGTGGTAGCCGTGTCCCGCGGAGAACTGCGGCTGTACGCCGTGCGCGGTGAGGCCGCCGTAGCCGTGCCAGGGACGGCCGTACTGCCGCTCGTACTGGTAGTGGGCCTGCGTCGGGCCGTACGGCCGGCCCGTGGCGCCGTAGACGCGGGGATAGCGGAAGCTGTTTGTATCCTGGCCTGCGGCGGCGGCCAGCAGCAGCGGAAACAAGGCGGCGGCCAGCTTCCAGGTCCTGACGTGCATGCGCTTCGTCCCCTTTCCCCGCCGCGACAACCGCGGTTATTATGGCTCGGCCCGCGGTGAGGATCAAGGAGTGGTCGCGGAGGGGCGAGAGCCAGCCGCACTACTTCCTCAGGATGTGCCGTGGCTGCTGAAACGACGAGGAGCGCCAAATGAGCGAGTTCCATCTTCCTCACTTCACTCCAGCACGCGACGAGCCTCCTGACCGATCCTCTGCACGCCACAGCGGTTACAGTCTCACAGATGTTCTGGTGACCATGTTGTGTTGCGGATTGCTCGGAATAGTCGCCTTCTGGCAAATCCTCAAATGGTTGTGGTAACACGATCGTCAACGAAGCACCGAACGAGACGCGCATCATGAAGCTTCACATCGCTGCCGCTGTCGCCGCACTCTTGACGCTGGCCGTTGTGCTGGGGGCTTCTTCGGAGAAGCCGGGGCCGGTGGAGCTGGCCCGGCTCAACGAAGAGAACTGGGAGCGGTTCGCCCCCGGCGGCAAGGAGGTCGACGCCATCTATGGCGATTTCGTGCTGCGGAACGAGCACCTCACTGCCGTCATCGCGCAGCCGGTCGAGGGCCGCAATGCCAACATGACGGTGCGCGACGTGGGCGGGGCGCTTCTCGATCTCACCGTTCGCGAAGACGAAAGCGACCAGCTCAGCGCGTTCTATCCCGGGCGGCGGCAATACCCCTACCGCGCCGCGACCGCTCACGACGCCGAGGGCCGCCGCGTGGATCTGGAAGCCACGCCGGTCTACAGCGGCGCGGGCGGCGAGTTGCACGTCATCGCGGAAGCCTCCGCGGTAAAGCCCAAGGTCGAAACGACCTATCGACTGGAGGCGGGCGACCGCTTTCTCACCGTCACGTCCCGTTACACCAACGCGGGAAACCAGCCGATCCCCGTGCCGCTGGAAGACGACCTCCGGGCGGACGGTCAGCTCGAAGACATGGTGAAGTCGCCCAACGGCCGGACCAAATTGTTCTGGGTGCACGATCGTTTCTGGGGCCAGGCCTATGGCTTCGACGCGGACGGACTGGACATCACCGCCAACAGCAACCCGCGCGAGTCCGTTTTGCGCTACGGCCGCGGCGACGCAGAGACGAAGACGCTCGCGCCGGGCGATTCGTTCGAGCTGGTGCGGCACATCTACCCGGCTGACAACCTGCTGAACGTGCGCGCGAGCGCCGCCGAGCGAACCGGCGGAACTCCGCGGCCGGTAAAGCTCGTGCTGCGCGACGGTGGCGGCCGGAGCATCCGCCGCGCAATGGTGGACGTGCTGAGCGGGGCCGGCGAGGAACTCGGCGGCGGACGCACCGGCGATGAAGGTGAGTTATCGGTGCGGCTGGCCCCGGGAAAGTACCGCGCGCGCGTGACTGTGGATGCGATCCCGCTCGGCGAAACGTCCGGCTATGCCTTCACGGTTAACGACGTCGCGGGCGACGCACCGCAGACTGCAGAGTTCCGTATCGACAGCTTCCGTCCCGGCTTCGTTCGCGCTCAGATCACGGACGAGGCCGGCGATCCCATCCCCTGCAAGGTCGAGTTCCAGGCCAAGGACGGCACCCCGCAGCCCAACTTCGGACCACAAAGCGCCGAGTTCTCCACCGGCAATCTGTGCTACGCGCCGCACGGCAAGTTCAGAAAGCTGCTGCCGCCGGGACGCTACGACGTCATCATCAGCCACGGACCCGAATACGACGCCGTTTTCACCGAAATCGCCGTCCCGCCGGACAAAACCGTGGACCTGACGGCGACGCTGAAGCGCAGCGTGCACACGCCCGGCTGGATCAGCACCGATTTCCACAGCCACAGCTCGCCCTCGGGAGACAACACAGGCAGCCAGCTCGGCCGCGTTTTGAACCTCGTCTGTGAGCACATCGAATTCGCCCCCTGCACCGAGCACAACCGCATCAGCACCTACGAGCCGCACATCGAGCAATTGAAGATCGGAAAACACATCGCCACCGTCAGCGGCATCGAGTTGACGGGCAGCCCGCTGCCTTTGAATCATCAGAACGCGTTCCCGCTCATCCGCCGGCCCCACACGCAGGATGGCGGCGCGCCCCAGACCGACACCGATCCCGAGGTGCAGTTCGAGCGGCTCGCGCTGTGGGACGACCGCAGCCGCAAGTTGATCCAGCAGAACCACCCGGACATCGGCTGGCTGTTCTACGACAAGAACGGCGACGGCGAGCACGATGAGGGCTACAGCCGCTCGTTCCCGCACATGGACGTCGTCGAAATCCATCCCATTCAGCACGCGCTCGACTACCAGCCGGTCGTTACTTACAGCAACCGCCGGCAGCACAACCGCGTGTTCAACTGGCTGCAGCTTTTGAACCAGGGCTTCCGCATCTACGGCGTGACGAACACCGACGCCCACTACAACTTCCACGGCTCGGGCTGGCTGCGGAACTGGATTCAATCGTCGACTGATGACCCGGCGAATATCGACTCCGACGAGATGGTCGTCGCCGCCGAAGAAGGCCGGCTGATCATGTCCAACGGCCCATACCTGGAAGTGAGCCTGAATGATGCCGGCGGCGGGATGCGCGTGACGGCGGGGCAGGACCTGGCGGCGATGTCCGGCAAGTGCGAACTCCGCGTCCGCGTGCAGTGCGCGAACTGGCTCGACATCGATCAGGTGACGGTGTTCGTCAACGGCCGGCCGCATCAAGAGCACGACTACCGCCGCGACAAGCAGGCCGACCGCTTCAAGAGCGGCGTCATCAAGTTCGAGGAGATGCTGCCGCTGGAACTGGAGAGCGACGCGCACGTGGTCGTCGTCACCGGCTCAGCAAAGTACGACCTCGGTCCGGTGATGGGGCCGCAATGGGGCGAGACGCCGCCGGCGGCGATCTCGAACCCGATCTTTGTGGACGTCGACGGCGGCGGCTTCAAGCCCAACGGCGACACACTGGACGCTCCGCTGCCGGTGAAGTTCCGCGAGTGAGCGAGTCGCGCGATGAAGGGGTCAGACCCCTTTGCGGCTCGCCATCGCCCCAACTCGGCGCATCGCTCGTCCGCAAAGGGGTCTGACCCCGTTCGGCGGCGGCACTTTCACTCCCGAGGCAGCTTCGCCAGCGACTTGTTCGAGCCGACGATCACCAACAGGTCTTCCCGCTGGATGACGTCGTCCGGCCCCGGCACGCTGGTCACGGCGCCGGTCTGCACCAGGTCGCCCTCCACGGTCTCGACCGGCCGTTTGATCGCGACGAGGTTCACGCCGTACTTCGCGCGCAGCGCCAGGTCCTTCAGCGTTTTACCGTGGAATGCGGCCGGCGCGTGCATTTCCAGCAGCGTGTAGTCTTCCGCCAGCGGGATGTAGTCTTCCAGGTGCGGGTTGCCCAGGCGGCGGGCGAGGATCTCACCGGCCTCCACTTCGGGCTGAATGACTTCGTCGGCGCCGATGCGGCGGAAGATCTCGGCGTGAAAAGCGGTCTGCGCGCGGCAGATGATCCGCGGGCAGCCGAGCTTCTTGAGAATTACCGTCGCCAGGAGCGCCGACTCGAAACTCTCGCCGATCGCGACGACGCAGACGTCGAGCTTGTCGACTTCCTGCGCGGCCAGCGCGTCTTCGTCCGTGACGTCGAGCCGCACCGCTACGTCGACCACGTCCTTGACGTTATCGACCAGGGCCGCCGAAGCATCGATGGCAATGACCTGCGCCGCGCTGGCGCCCAGCCGCCGGGCCAGCTCCATCCCGCACCCACCCCGACCGAGGACGGCACTACGCCGCACGAGTGGGCTCCGGAAGGCAGTGGGCAGGCGGCGGAAGGCAGTTGGCAGTCGGCGGACGGCGGACTTTCGTCGCACCACGGCTGTTTTAGGGTTCGACCGTCCGATTCTACAAGCCGCAGTCATCCGACGCCGTGTATTGCCAACCGCCTACTGCCGACCGCCGACTACCTCAGCCCAGCGTGACGCGCTCGACGGGGTACTCGTACCGCGCCGGGCGGCTGCGGCCGGCCAGCGCGATCAAGAGCGTCAAGGGGCCGACGCGGCCCAGAAACATCGTGACCGCGATCACCATCTGCGAGGGCGCCGTCAGGTTTTTTGTTCCGATGGACGAGAGTCCCACGGTCCCGAAGGCGCTCGTCGCCTCGAACAGGTGGTCCAGAAACCGCTCCGGACGCCGCTCGAACACCACCAGCAGCAGCGTCGTCGTCACGACGGCCGCCAGCGCCAGCGTGAGTACGGCGAAGGCCCGCTTCACCACCACATCGGGCACCGAGCGGCCGTAAACCTCTGTCTGCGGGCGGCCGCGCAGGATCGCCATCAGCCCCAGCACAGCCAGGGCAAAGCAGGTCGTCTTGATGCCCCCGCCGGTCGAACCGGGCGAAGCCCCGATGAACATCAGGCCGATCGCGCACAGCCTCGTGCCCGGTTCCAGCGCCGCATGGTCCACCGTATTGAAACCCGCGGTGCGCACCGTCACCGACTGGAACCACGCGTCGGCCACGCTCGGCCGAGCGGATTCGGCGGCCTCCGGCGCTGTTGTGTCTGTCGAGGAGACCCTGCCGCTGGCGGCCGCCACAGTGCGCCCGGCCGCCTCCAGCACATAGAACGCAGCCGTTCCTGCGACCAGCAGAAACCCGGTCGTCACCAGCACCAGCCGCGAGCTGAGCGAGAGCCGCACCTTCGCCTTCGGCAGGCCGAACAGCGGATCGCGCCGCAGTTGCGAGGCCCGCGACCACGCGAACAGCACGACGTTGTACAGCGTGGCGAAGCCCAGCCCGCCGATGATGATCAGCCCCGCGGCCACGCCCCAAACCTGCCAGCGGCCGCCCCAGCCGACAAAGCTGTCCGGCGTGAGCGCGAAGCCCGCATTGCAGAACGCACTCACCGAGTGAAAAGCGCTTTGGAAGATCCGCTCTCCCAGCGGCAAATCCGCCCACAGCCCCGACAGCAGCACCGCACCCACGATCTCCGCCGCCGCGGTGAAGCCCAGGATCGCCAGCACCAGCCGCCGCACGTCGCCCAACTGCTCCGATTCGAGCAACTCGGCCATCGTCGCCCGCTCGCGAACCGGCACCACGCCGCCGGCCGCCAGCGCAAAGAACGCGCCGAACGTCATGATCCCCAGCCCGCCCACCTGAAACAGCGCGAGGATCACCACCTGCCCGCCGCGGCTCCAGTAGGGGTTCTCGCCGCCCGTGTCTACCACCGTCAGCCCGGTCACGCAACTGGCGCTGGTGGCTGTAAACAGCGCCACGCGCAGCCGATTGGTGAAGCTGGTGCTCATTGTCTCCGGGCTGGCATAGGAGCGCGGCAGCATCAACAGTCCCGTGCCCACGCCGATCAACAAGCCGAACGACGCCACGAGCACGAGCGCCGGCTCGCGGGTGAAGGCCGTGATGCGGCGGGTGAAGCGGATGCCCTGCGCGAGCGCCCGCAACACCAGGCAGACTTCCGACCAGACAACGAGCGCGAGGCCCCGTCCCACGTCCACGTCCAGCCACTCCGGCAGCGCGCGGCCAAAGATGAGCACTCCCAGAAACCCCGTCAGCCACAGCGCCGAGGGGATCACTTCCGCCCGATGACGGCTGAAAAACGTGGGGCGAGCGAGACTCCAGCGGTAGCGCAGCGCAATGCTGACAGAGAGAAACGCCAGCACCAGCACGAGAAATGTGCCCAGTTCCCACTGCACGGTCCGCGTCAGGTTCCGCAGCCCGTGGTGCATGACGGTCGCGATCAGACCGAGGCAGACCAGGACGATCTCGGCCCGCTTGAGAAACGTCGAGTGCCGCGGCCGCCGCGTCGGCCGGGAAGCAAACGGATTGATGTACCGATCCGGCGGCGCCATGGGCGGAATGGTACCGCACCCGCGCGTGCGGCTCCAATTCAATCGATGTTCTGCTACGCTCTGATGATGCTCTAGAGCACCCTGGATTTTCCGGAGCCTGACCACGTGGCGCGGATTCTGGCCGTCGACGTCGGAAATTCCCGCATCAAGTTGGGGCTGTTCGATGCGCCCGGTCTCCCTTCCGAGGGAGCCGCCGTGCTACCGACCATTTCGCGCGCGTTGCCGGCCTGTCTTGCATTTGCGGCGGTTGCCGTCGATGCCGCGATTCCCTGGAACGATATCCTCGATGGACGAGCGGCTGATGCTGCGGACGACTTATGCGGCGTTGTGGCCGGCGTGAATCCTGCCGTCGTCGAGCGTGTCGCAACACAGTGGCCGCCGCACGTCCATCGCCTCGTCATCGGCAATGTGGAATCGCTGCCGCTCGTTATCGAGATTGAGCAACCCGAGCGGGTCGGCGTCGATCGCCTGCTGAACGCCATCGCCGCGAATGCGATCCGATCGGCAGAGCGTCCCGCGATCGTCGTCGGCTGCGGAACGGCGATGACCATCGATCTCATCACCCACGATGGCCACTTTGCCGGCGGGGCGATCCTTCCCGGTCCGCTGCTTGCTGCCCGCTCGCTCCATGAGGGAACGGCGCTGTTGCCGGAACTGAGTCTGGAGGAACTATCCGCCGAGCCGCCGGTCCCACCCGGCCGCAGCACGCAGGCGGCGATTCGCGCCGGCATCGTCTGGGGACAGGTGGGCGCCGTGCGAGAACTGGCGGCCCGAATGAAAAAAGGGGACGGGTCCCTTTTTAGAGCAAATGTGAGTCCCGGTCACGGCGATGAGCCGTTCGACATGATCGTCACCGGCGGCGCGGCGCCGCTGATCGTGCCGCACCTTGGCCCCGTCCGCTGGGAGCCGCACCTGGTCCTTCAGGGACTCGCCCTCACGGCGCTGCATCTCCTGGGGGCGGACGCGTGAACGCAGGAGCGGCACCATCGGATTCGAGCGCAACGCTGACGCCGGTCGCGTCGCTGTGGACGCCGGCCGGCCGAGGCGCCGTCGCCACGGTGCGCTTCGAGGGCGATTGCCGTCTGCTCGACGACGCCGACCCGCCGTTGTTCGCCGCGGCCAATCATCGTCCGCTGGCGGAACAGCCGCTCGGCCGCATCGTCTTCGGCCGCTGGGGCGGCAACCCACCCGAAGACGTTGTGATCTGTCGCATCGACGACTGCGTGCTGGAGATCCATTGCCACGGTGGTCGAGCCGCCGCCGCGCGCGTGCTCGATTCGCTGGCTACGCAAGGCTGCCGGATCGAACCCTGGCAGGACGCCCTGCACCGCCGCTGCGGTCTCTTCGAAGTCGAGTGTGCCGAAGCCCTGTTCCGCGCGACAACGAGCCGGACCGCGGCGCTTCTGCTGGCGCAGTACTCCGGCGTCTTGCGGCGCGAGCTGGAAGAGCTGCGCTTCCTTGCGCAATCGGCCGCGACTGCGACCGCCGCGAATGTCGGCGACCGGAGCGACACATCAGCCGGCGGCGAACTTGTGCGGCGGCTCGACCTCATGCTCGGCCGCGCAGAATTCGGCCTGCATCTCGTGCGTCCGTGGCGGGTCGTGCTCTCCGGCCGTCCCAATGTGGGGAAGTCGAGCCTGATCAACGCGCTCGTCGGCTATCAGCGGGCGATCGTGTACGACCAGCCCGGGACGACGCGCGACGTGGTGACGGCCGAGACGGCGCTGGACGGCTGGCCCTTCGAGTTCGCCGATACCGCCGGCCTGCGAACGGGCGGCGACGAACTGGAAACAGCCGGCATCGCCCGCGCCCGCGAGACACTGGCCCGCGCCGACTGCCGCGTGCTCGTCTTCGATGCGAGCGAGCCGATTGAAGCGGATGATCTGCGGCTGCTTGCGGAGTGGCCGAACGCGATCGTCGTGGCCAACAAGTGCGACCTTGCGCCTTCGCGCGAAGCGTCACTGCCCCCCGCGGCCCTGCGGCTTTCCGCGCTCACTGGAAACGGTCTCGACTCGCTCGCGCGCGAGATCGTGAGACGCGTCGTTCCCAATCCGCCGGCTGCAGCCGAGCCGATCCCGGTGACGGAGCGTCAAATCGATCTGCTCCGCCGCGCGCACGCCGCCGCCATCGAAAGTCGCTTCGCCGATGCCGAACGGGCGCTGTCGGAATGCTTGGGAGCGCGACAGGTCACAGACGGAACGACAATGCCAGCAGAATTCCGAACACCACGCTCATGAAGATCATGATCGTGAAAAACAGCCGCGTCGCCCGCCGCAGAATCATCTCCGGCAGCTCGTAGCGGCTGGCGCTGTACACGAGGCTGATCACCGCCGCCAGCGGCAACAGATACCACGTGACGCCAATCTGCGCCAGCACCATTAGGTCGCTCATCAGAATCCTGCGCTCGCACAAGAGGGGGTGAAAGGGGTGACCAGCCGGCGTCGGCCGCGAGGATGGAGGATGGAGGATGGAAGATCGCCGTTACCCGCCTCAGCACCGGTCGCCATCCTCCATCCTCTATCTTCCATCCTCGCCCTTGCCGCTCACGCCGCCGCCTGCCCGGCACCCCGCTCCGTTTCCGAACCCTCCTCGGCGGCATTCGGCTGCGGCTCGTCGCCGCCGGCCTTCACCTTCTTTGGCTCGTCCTCGCCGTCTTCCGCTTCATCGCCGTAGCCGTAGGCCGGTCCTTCGAGCGCATCCCAGATGGCCAGGATGTTGAGCAGCCCAGCGACCCACGTGAACACCCGCGCGAGTTCCAGAAACTTCCCCAGCTCGCGCTCCAGCTCATTCTGGCGATCGTTGCTGGCGGGAGCTTCGAAACGATTGAGAAAACTGCGCGGTATGGTGCCATCCAGCCGGCTCACGGGACGGCCCGCAACCGTCGTCCCGCCGGCCACGTCGCAGCGGAGAATCCGCCGCGGCCCCGCCGCCACTTTCTGGCCAATCTGAAAGCCGTGCGGTCCGAACGGTCCGCCGTCGCGCGGCTGGTCCGACAGTTCCAATTCAATCGCTTCCGGCGGCTGGTCGCGCCGCGTCTGCGCCGTTCCGCGAAACGTGCCGATGATCTCCAAGCCGTGCGGCGAAGGCACCGGCGCCAGCTCGACCCGCCCTTCGACGAAGGCAAACGGCTCATCGCCGTGCAACAGATGCCCCGTGAACTGCGTATCGAGCGGCTCATCGAGCAACGCCTCGGGGTCGCGGTCCGGCTCGGCCCGCACGTGCTGCACGAGCGCCGGCTCATTGATCCCGTTCTGCATGGAGATGACCACGGCCTTGCCCAGGTATGGCGCGGCGGCGCGAGCCGCCTCCACGGTCGCGTGGGACTTGACACAAAAGAGTAAAAAATCCGATCCAGCGATGTCTTCGACGCGAAAGGAGACGCGGACCGGAACATCACGCGTGCTCCAGGGGCCGACAAGTCGCACGCGGCCGCGGTCGCTCATCGCCCGGCCATGCTCGCCTCGCCCGATGAGGAGCACGTCCGCGTGAGGGCCGTGATGCTTGATGAGGCCGCCGAACATCGAACCGATCGCACCGGCCCCCAGCACGCTGATTTTCATGTCGAGACTCGTTCGCACTCGGCGATCCGCTCTGCCAGACGGCC
>JAHWKJ010000556.1 GCA_019347905.1 Planctomycetota bacterium | reverse complement strand
CGTGGCGCGACGAGCACGGGCCGTTTCGCAGCCGCAGGACGCTCCTGGAGGTGCCTGGCGTGGGTCCGGCGACATTCACTCAGGCCGCGGGATTTCTCAAAATCGCCGGCGGAGACGAGCCGCTGGACGGCACCTGGATTCATCCCGAAAGCTACGACGCGGCGCGGCGACTGCTCGAGACGTTGTCGATTCCTGTCGCTGCGCTGGCCGCCGGCGACGGCAGCGTGAGGCAGCGGCTTTCCGCAGCGCATGCCGAGACCATCGCCGGCGAGCTTGGCATCGGCGTGCTCACGTGTCGCGATATTCTCGATGCGCTGTTGCGGCCGGGACGGGACCCGCGGGCCGAATTGCCGGGGCTGGTCTTTCGCCGGGGGGTTTTGAAGCTCGACGACTTGAGCGAGGGCCTGGAGCTGACGGGAACCGTCTTGAACGTTGTGGACTTTGGCGCCTTCGTCGATGTGGGCCTCAAAGACAGCGCGCTGGTCCACGTCAGCGAGATGGCCGAGCGCTATGTCGCCAGCCCGCACGAAATGGTCGCCATTGGCGACGTGCTGCGGGTGTGGGTGCTGCGAGTCGACCGCGAGCGCAGACGCGTTTCACTCACGATGCGCGCGCCCGAAACGGCAAGCCGGCAGCCGGAAGCGCCGCCTGCGCCCCATTGGGACGCACTCGCGCAGCCGGTTTCCCACTTGCGCGGCTTCGATGAGCTGAAGAACCTGTGGGATGAACGGATCGTCTGACGATGCCTGACAAGCTCCGCACGTTCATTGCCGTTCCAATGCGGGCGACGCGGCCGCTGAAGGAGCTGCTGGAGCGCCTCACGACGATGGGCAGCGCCGTCAGACCGCTCTACTTCGACAATCTTCACGTGACGCTGAAGTTCCTGGGCGAGACCGACCCCGCCGACGTCACGCGCATTGCCGCGATCGTCGAACAGGCCGTCGAGGGCGTCTCCGCGTTCGAGGCGCGGCTGGACGGACTGGGCGCGTTTCCGCATGCGCGGCGGCCTTCCGTCGTGTGGGCGGGCCTCCAGAATGCCGAGTCGCTGTCCGACGTGGTGCGGCGCCTCGAGCGCGAGCTGAAGCGGCTGGGCTTCCCGAAAGAGCGGCGAAAATTCGCGCCGCACGTCACGCTGGCCCGCGTCCGCAGCCGTGCTCCCGATGCGCTGATGGAACTTCTCGCCGAACACGCAGCCGCATCGTTCGGAACGGCGCGCATCGACTGCGTGATCCACTACCGCTCAGACCTGAAGACCACCGGCGCCCTGTATACGCCGCTGTTCACGCGGAACCTTACGGGGTAACGGGTCAAAGGTCGAAAGGGTCGGAGCTGCAGTGCGTGCAAGATCGGCCGACTGGGGGGGTCTTTCCGACAGCGGCGACAGCCGCGGTAGCATGTAGCTGCGGGCGTAAGCCCGCAGAATGAGATTCAAGTGGAAAGTCGAGCCGCGAATGCGGCGAGAGCAACGGACTTCCAGCACCATTCAGCGGATGCGCCCTTTCGACCCCTTCCCTTGATGTCGCAGAAGCGATGTCGGTGCCTTAGACGCCGGTGGGCAGGATCATGTCCGCCTTCCAGAAGCGGCTGAGCTGTCGCACCAGATTCAGGAACTGGTCGATGTCCACCGGCTTCGTCATATAGCCTTCGACCTCCAGCCGCTGGCTGGCGGCCAGGTCTTCGTCGCTGGTCGAAGCGGTCAGCACCACGATCGGGATGGACTTCAGCTCGTCGTCGGCCCGAATCTCGGCGAGCACTGCGCGGCCGTCTTTCTTGGGTAAACCGAGATCGAGCAGAATGAGATCCGGCCGCGGTGCGTGAGAGAACTTGCCGCGGCGGTTGACGAACTCCAGCGCGTCTTCGCCGTCGCTGAGCCAGGTCAGCCGATGCTGGATGTGGCCTTTCCTCAGGGCCCCCATCGTCAGCCGGGCCGCCATCAGGCTGTCTTCGACGAGCAGGATTTCCATGGGCCTGCCGACGATGTTGGTGCTCATCGGTCCGCTCACTTCCAGCCGCCGGCCTGCGTGCGGCAGAGATTACAGGGGATCGAAGACTGTCGGCACACTGTAGAGTGTACCGCCGCGATCGCTCGTCTCTCAACACCCGTTCGCTTTCGACGTTTCGAGTGGCGTGGCGGTGGCGTGGCGCGGTGGTGGCCGGGGCGCAGGACGGTGTGGTGAGTCTCTGTGCTGGCGGCAGACCGGGGCTGTGTGAGTCGCCAGTCAATTTCCCACGGCCCCGGTCCTCTCAGCGACAGCTTTGTCAGTCCGTCTCCTGCGCCCCGGCCACCCCACCAATTCACGGCTGCAACCAGTGGGATGGCTCGCGGAGAGCGAACCTTGCAGGCCTTCCGGGCTTCCGATACTGTAACGGCGTGTGCTGAGGCCGGCGATTCCGGCAGGTTTCGCACACCTCATTCAGGCCTGATGATCCTCAGGCCTGGTCTGTGCGGTGGGCATAGCTCAGTTGGTTAGAGCGCCAGATTGTGGATCTGGAGGTCGCCGGTTCAAGTCCGGTTGTCCACCCTTCGGAGACAGCTTGTCCGGCGATGCCGAGCCGCCGGATCTGCCGATGATCTTCGAGGAGGAGCATCGGCGGCTGGTTTCGCTGCTTCGCGACGACACCCTTCGCGAAATCGTGCGCTGGAAGATCGACGGCTACTCGAATCGCCGGATCGCCGAAATCCTGGGGATCTCCGAGCATTCCGTCGGTCGAAAAATCCGGCTCATTCGGATGATCTGGTCCGAGGAACTGACGTCCTGACCTGCGGCGGCCGCGCAGCGATTGCGCACCGATAGAGTCGTCGACAACTCCCCCGCAGCTCTCCGCGATGATCCTGCACGTCGACATGGACGCCTTCTATGCGTCCATCGAGGAGCGGGACCGGCCCGAGCTGGCCGGTCGGCCGCTGATCGTCGGCGGCACGCCCCAGGGGCGGGGCGTTGTGGCCGCGGCGAACTACGCCGTGCGAAAGTTCGGCGTCCACAGCGCGATGCCCACGTCGAAGGCGCTGCGGCTGTGCCCGCAGGCGATCGTGCTGCCCGTGCGGATGGAGCATTACGCGGCCGTCTCGCGGCAGATCCGCTCGATCTTTCACCGCTACACGCCGCTGGTTGAGCCGCTCTCGCTGGACGAGGCATTCCTGGATGTCGCCGGCAGCGAAGGATTGTTCGGTCCGGCCGTCGAAATGGCGCAGACGATCAAACGGGACATTCGTGATGAAACAGGTCTGGTGGCTTCGGTCGGCGTCGCGCCGAACAAGTTCCTCGCAAAGCTGGCCAGCGATCTGGAGAAGCCGGACGGCCTGGTGATCGTCGAGCCGCAGCGGGTGCAGGAGTTCCTCGATCCGCTGCCGGTCGGCCGCCTGTGGGGCGTCGGCAGGGTCGCGGGCCGCATCCTCGACGAGCTGGGCATCCAGACGATCGGGCAGCTCCGCGGCTGCCGGGTCGCAGCGCTGCACGAGCGGTTCGGCAAGACCGGCGCGCATTTGTGGCAGCTCGCCCACGGTCTCGACGAGCGAACCGTCGTTCCCGATCGCGACGCAAAATCGGTCTCGCACGAGACGACGTTCGCCGTGGACATCGCCGATGCCGAAGCGCTGCGGGCGTGGCTGCTGGAACTCGTGGAACAGGTCGGCCGGCGACTGAGGCGGAGCGGCCGGCGCGGGCGGACGGTGAATCTCAAGGTGCGTTTCTCGGACTTTCGCACGATCGTGCGCTCGCAGTCCCTGCCGGACGCCACCGCCAGCACAGAGCGGCTCTGGAAAGCTGCCGCAGAGCTCTTCAGCAAGTTGCCGCCGGGACATCTGCCGGTGCGGCTGCTGGGCATGGGCGTGAGCGGCATCAGCCGTGCTGGATTTGTTCAGCGGCGCCTGTTCGATGAGACCGGCCCGCAGCAGACGGGACTCGATGACGCCACCGACCGCATTCGCGACCGCTTCGGAGCGGCTGCGCTTTTGCGCGGCAGCAATCTGCGGTTCGGCGCACGCCACGCACCGCTCCCGCGGCCGGAGTCGGACGAGAACGAGTGACGCTGACGAGCCGGCAAATTCACACGGCTGACGATTCCCGGTATCCTTTGAAGGTGGATGTCAATTGAATTCGCTCTCCGTCCGCACCGGCGGAATCCACCTCTGCAGGTATTCCTGCGAGCTCCCTCCCGACCACGACAAGCCCATCCACAGCCGCGCTGATTCGTTTTCTCTACCAGGGTTCGACAGAATGGCAACCGCTCACCAGAGGTCGCGTCGTCAGTT